>JAJYTX010000005.1 GCA_021792815.1 Pseudomonadota bacterium | reverse complement strand
CGCGCGCCGCGCGTCGGATTCGGTGTCGAGGCCATGACCATCCAGGGGGCCGTCAACAAGAGCTTCCTGCTGCTCGTGGTGCTCATGGTGTGCGCACTGTGGCCCTGGTCGCAGGCGGCGGCCGGCAATCTGCAGGCGGTCGGGGGCGAGATGATGCTCGGCCTGATCGGCGGCCTGGTGCTGGCCCTGATCGTCAGCTTCAAGCCCACCACCGCGCCGTACCTGTCCGTGCCCTATGCGGCCCTCGAGGGACTGGTGCTCGGCGGGATCTCGGCGCAGTTCAACCTGCGCTACCCGGGGATCGCCATCCAGGCGGTGGGGGCCACGTTTGCCGTCACCGTGATCATGCTGATGCTGTACCGGATGCGCATCATCCGGGTGACCAACCGCTTCCGCGCCATGGTGATCGGCGCCACGGGCGGTATTTTCCTGCTGTACCTCGCCACGTGGATTCTCGGGTTCTTCCATGTGGCGGTGCCCTTCATCAATGCGGCCACGCCGCTCGGCATCGGCTTCTCGGTGCTGGTGGTCGGCATTGCGGCCTTCAACCTGGCGCTCGACTTCGACATGATCGAGCGGGGCGCGGCGGCCGGGGCCCCGAAGTACATGGAGTGGTACGGCGCCTTCGCCCTGATGGTGACGCTGGTGTGGATGTACCTGGAGATGCTGCGGCTGCTGACCAAGATCCAGCGCAGTTGATCGACGGGCCGATCGAGATCCCCTGCGCGGAGCTGTCCGTGCAGGCGCTGCGCGGGGTGATCGAGTCGTTCGTGCTGCGCGAGGGGACCGACTACGGCGAGCGGGAGTACTCGCTCGAGGAGAAGGTCGCGCAGGTGCGCACCCAGATCGAGCAAGGCCTCGCGCGCATCCTGTTCGACCCGCAGACGAGCACGGTCACCCTGGAGGTGATCAGCGGCGGCTCGGCCTCGAAGTGATCCCGGCGGCGGCGCCCGCCCGTCCCGCAAGCGCAACGGTCCCGGAGTCATCCCTGAGCGCGGTGAACGCTTCCCGCGGGGCTTGCGCAGAGACGTCCTGTCTCTGCGCACCCGGGAACGGCCCTGGGGCCTGGTGTCTGCGCCGCGGCTGCGCGAGGGCGCAGCTCAGCGCAGGACTTCCTCCAGGAACTGCATCAGCGAGGACCACGAGCGGCGGTCGGCCGTCTCGTTGTACTGCAGGCCGTTCGCCGGATCGTTGGCCTGCGGATGGGTGAAGGCGTGCACGGTGTGGCCGTAGGCATGCAGCTGCCAGTCCGCGCCCGCAGTGGTGAGTTCCTTCGCGACGGCGAGCACGTCCTCGGGGGGAGCCATCGGGTCGTCGTAACCGTGCAGGATCATCACCTTGGCGCCGATCTTGCGGGCCGGCAGGCCGCTCGGCTTCAGCAGGCCGTGGAAGGCGACGACGCCGCGCACGTCCGCCCCGGTGCGCGCCAGGTCGAGCACGCACAGTCCCCCGAAGCAAAAGCCCATGGCGGCGATGCGCCGCGGGTCGATCTGCGGCAGGCTCCGCAGGGTGTGCAGCGCCGCGGTGATGCGTCGGGCGAGCAGGGCGCGATCCTGCATGAAGGGCGTCATGAGGGCCGAGCACTGCTCGGGCGTGGTGCCGCGCCGGCCCTTGCCGTACATGTCGAGTGCGAATGCCGCGTAGCCGCGCCAGGCGAGCCGCCGTGCCTTGCGCTCGACGAACTCATCGCGTCCGCCCCAGGCGTGGCTGATGAGGACCGCGGGGCGGGGCTCGGGACGGGAGTCGTCGTGACAGAAAAATCCCTCGAGTACGCTGTCTCCGTCCCGATACTCGATCAACTGCTCGCGGATCGCCATGGTACCTGTCCTCCGGGGTTGCTCAGGGGGAGGGCATTCTAGCGCTTGATCAGGCCCATCGAGAGCAGCACCAGCCCGGCGCCGAGCGCCGTGCCGCCCACCCAGCCGGGCAGCGTGTGTTCCTGGCGCACCGTCGCCTGCAGGCCGCCGAATTTGAAGACGCTCTGCTCGCTCGAGTAGTGCGGCGGGCGCAGGATCAGGAAGATCCCGCCGGCGATGAGAATCAACCCGACGATCGATGATGCTTTCACGCGTGCGCTCCGTCCGGGGCGGGGTGAGGGAAGGGGAGAGCGCATTGTAGCAGCGCTGCGCGGCGGGCCGTGGGCCCGGGGGGGGCTCAGCCGGCGCTCCGTGAGGAGGCGAATTCGAATTCGAGCTCGGTTGGCACACAGCCCCCCACCGCCTGACTGCCCCGGTAGGCGCTCGGTGACAGGCCGGTGACTCTGCGGAAGACCCGCGTGAAATACGATGGATCAGCGAAACCGACCGCCGCCGCGGCGTCGGCGATCGACATGGCCGGGTTGTTCAGCAGGCGCTGGGCCTGCGCGATGCGGTGGCGGGCGACGTACTCGACATAGGTGACGCCGTAGGCGGTCTTGAACTCGCGGCAGAACCGCGAGGGGGACATCTGACACAGGCGCGCCATCTGCGACTCGGGCAGCGTCTCCTCGAAATGTTTGTTGATGTGCGCCACCGCCTGCTGCAGCCGCACCGAGGGCGGGGTGTGCGGCCGGTAGCGCGCCTCGTGCGGCATCGGGGCGATGAGCGCCTGCGGCCGCCGCTCCGATTGCGCGCGCCGCGCGCGCACCGCATCGCCGACCCGCTGCAGACAGTGCTCGATCTCCCGCGGCTCGATCGGTTTGATCAGCAGATCAAACACCCGGACCCGCAACGCCCAGACGGCGAGTTCGGTGGAGCATTGCAGGGTCAACAGCAGGATCGGCGCGGACGGCCAGCGGTACTTGGTCTGGGGGACGAGCTTCAGCTGCGCCATTTCCGGATAGTCGAAGTTGAAGCAGATGACGTCCCAATCTCCCTCGGCTTCGGGTCCCGACAGTTGTGCGATGTCGATTTCGTGCGGCTGGCACGCGGCTACAAACTCGCTCATCCAGGCTTCGCGCGGCCCGGCATTGCGCTCATTGACCCACAGCAGTCGCAACGAGACCATGCCGTTCGTTATCCTTATTTTGCAGGCTCAATCTACCACTTTTCCGCCACGACAGTGTGACCGCGCTCAGATATTTGTGCGACGAAAATGGAACACCCGACGCCGTCGAGCACGCTCATTGGCCGATACGGGCCGTTCGTTTACATAATTCATCTGCAATGGTCCCGGTCGGCGCTCACGCTCGCGGCACAATCCGCCGCGGCGGGATGCGCGGCCTGCATCGGGCAGACCCCGTTCGGAATTTCACCGGCCGTTTTCGCGCTCAGCAGACTCCGGTGCAGCCGACGCACGCGGCCTGGCCGGGCAACCGCCACGCCGGGCCTCAGCGATGCATCAGAAAGTGGAATGCGGCGATGAGGCGCAGCACGGCCGGACCGATGGCGACCAGGAAAAACGACGGGAACAGGCAAAACACCAGCGGAAAGATCATCTTGGTGCCGATCTTCGCCGCCTGCTCCTCGGCGGCCTGCCGGCGTTTGTCGCGGAACTCCTCGGAATACACCCGCAGGGCATCCGCGACGCTGGTGCCGAAGCGCATGGTCTGCACCAGCAGCGCCACCAGCCCGCGGATATCGGACAGGCCGGTTCTCTCGGCCAGGTTCTTCAGCGCCTCGGTGCGCTCGACGCCCGCGCGCATCTCCGCGTTGACCAGCGCGAGCTCCTCGCCGAGCTCCGGGTGGCTGACGGTGATCTCGTCGGCGACCCGCTGCAAGGCGGGGGCCAGACCGAGACCGGATTCCACGCAGACCACCAGCAGATCGAGCGCATCCGGAAAACCGGCGCGCAGGGCACGCTGTCGGTTGAGCACGCGTCGATCGAGCCAAAGGCTCGGCGCCAGGATGCCGACCACCGCCGCCGCCGCCGCGTAAAACAGCAGCCTGCGCGGCGCCAGAGCGGGAAACAGCGGCGAAGCGAGCACCACCGCCAGCGGCAGGCCCAGGATCAGCAGAGTCTTGATCGCATAGAACATCGGCAGCGCGTTCGCCGAGCGCAGGCCGGCATGCATCAGCAGCTGGCTGACGCGCGAGCGTTCCTTTTTCCTCCGCGGCAGCAGGCGCCCGCCGATCGAAACGAGCCGTGCAATCCAGGCGGCCTGCTTGCGCGCCTGTTCGTCGCTGAGCCCGACCTCGCCGAGCCGGCGGCGCAGCGGATGGGCGGTGGCCTGGATCAGGGCGAGCACGCCCAGGGAGAAGACGAACGCGGCGGCGCCGGCGAGCAGCATGAACGCGAGCTGCGGAATCGCCCCATGGGCGAGCCAGGTCAGGTGGGTGAGCGGGGCTGTCATGGGTGCGCTCCGGATCAGACGACGATGCGGATGATGTTTCGGATCCAGATCATGCCGATCACGGCGAGCACGCACGCCGCGGCAATCATCGGCGGACCGTCGGGATTGTGCAGCAGGGTCGGCAGGTAGCCGGGGCTGGTGAACCAGATCGTCCCAAACAACATCAATGGCACGAGCAGCAGAACCCAGGCCGAGAGCCGGCCTTCGGCCGAGAGGGTGCGGATGTGCCGGTACAGCTTGAAGCGCCCGCGGATGACGGCGCTGATGCGCTCGAGGGTCTCGGCCAGATTACCTCCGGTCTCCTTCTGCAGCAGCACGGCGGTGACGAATGCGACCAGGGAGACGCTCGGAATCCGCTGCAGCAGCGCGAGCAACGCGGTGCGAAGATCGCCCCCATAGCGCACCTCGGTGAACACCGAGTCGAACTCCCGGCTGATCGGCTCGTCCATGTCCTCGGCGATCAGCTTCAGACACTGCGTGAACGGATGACCGGCGCGCAGGCCGCGCTTGATGACATCGAGTGCCTCCGGCAGTTGCGCCTCGAATCGGGCGATGCGCTGGTTGCGCAGCTGCAGCATCCGCGCAAACGGCACTGCGAAGGCCGCCGCCGCGAACAGTAGCGCGAAGTACCACAGGTGCGTCGCGAGCCATGTGCTCACCGCTGCGACGGTGGCGAGGGCCAGCGCCGCGGCCGCGAGCCGATAGCCCGGCATCGTGCGGCCGGCCTGCTCGATGAGCGCTGCCAGCCCCTCCATGCCCGGAAGGCTCTCGAGCTGCTGTTCGAAAGGCGTCAGCCGTTTCAGGTACTTTTCCCGCACGAGCGTCTGTGCGGATCCCGCCGTGGCGCCGGCGCTGACCGCCGCGAGGCGGGTCTTGAGGCGCTTCTGCACGCGACGATTCTCGCCGAACACCGGCAGGGACAACCCCTGCAGGGCGAGAAATACCGCGAGAAACACCAGTCCCACGAAGATCCAGATGCCGCTCATCGCTCATCTCCTCCCGGGTAAACGCTCCGACGGCGGGTAGAAGATCTCGCGCGCCAGCTCGATGCCGCGCTCGCGCAGCCGCGCCAGGAACCCCGGCACGATGCCCGTCGGGACGATCTCCCCGATCACGTTGCCGTCGGCATCGAGCCCGTGGCGATCGAACCGGAAGATTTCCGACGTGGTGATGATCTCGCCCTCCATGCCGTTGATTTCCTGCAGGCTGACCAGGCGCCGCCTGCCGTCCTCGTGCCGCTCGATCTGGATGATGATGTCGATCGCCGAGGCGATCTGGGCGCGCAGCGCCTGGGCTGGAAAGCTGATGCCGGTCATCGACACCATGTTCTCGACCCTGCCGAGCGCATCGCGCGGAGTGTTGGCATGAATGGTGGTGAGCGAGCCGTCGTGTCCGGTGTTCATCGCCTGCAGCATGTCGAGAGCTTCGGCGCCGCGTACCTCGCCGATGACGATGCGATCGGGCCGCATGCGCAGGCTGTTGCGCACCAGGTCGCGCTGGCTGACCGCTCCGCGCCCCTCGATGTTGGGCGGGCGGGTTTCCAGGCGCACCACGTGCGGCTGGCGCAGCTGCAGCTCCGCAGAGTCCTCGATGGTGACGATGCGCTCGGTATGGGGTATGAAGCCGGAGAGCAGGTTGAGCAGCGTGGTCTTGCCGGCGCCGGTTCCGCCGGAGACCAGCACATTGAGACGGGCCCGCACGATGGCGCTCAGTACTTCCGCCAGCTGCTGCGTCAGGGAGCCGAAGCCGATCAGATCCTCGATCGAGAGCAGTTCGGCGCCGAAGCGCCGGATCGAGAGCGCCGGTCCGTCGAGGGCCAGCGGCGGAATGATGGCGTTGACGCGCGAGCCGTCCTTCAGGCGCGCATCGACCATGGGGGAAGACTCGTCGATGCGCCGGCCGACGGCCGACACGATCCGATCGATGATGTTCAGCAGATGCGCATCGCTGTTGAAGCAGACGTCGGTCAGCTCGAGCCGTCCACGCCGCTCGATATAGACCTGATTGGGGCCGTTGACCAGGATGTCGGATATGCTCGTGTCGGCGAGCAGCGGTTCGAGCGGCCCGAGGCCCAGCACTTCGTCCTCGATGCGGCGCACGACCCGCTGGCGCGAGGCGAGCGCGAGCGGCACCTGTTCCTCGCTCATCAATCGCTCACAGATCTCGCGGATCTGCCGCCGGGCGTCCCGATCCGCGAGGCTGCCGATCAGCGACAGATCCATCACCTTCAACAGGCGCTGGTAGATGAGTTCCTTGTGCTCACGCTCGGTGGCGGTGAGCGGGCGCAGGCGATCGTCGCTCTCCTCGGAGCCTTCCTCGAAGCCGTGGGTCCGCGCCTCGAGATGGCGGGTCGGCGAGTCGACGCTCATGGGGACCTCGATTTGATCAGGCCGGACAGTGTTCTCGCCAGGAATCCCGGCCGGTCGGCAGGACTTCCCGCGATGCGGGTGGTCAGGCCGAGCACGGCCTTGGTGACCGCGGCACCGCGGAACAGCTCGAGCAGCGGCTGACCGGCGGCGATGCACTCGGACGCCGCGCGGAAGTCATTGGGTATCAGCACGAGCTCGCCGCCACCGAGGGTTCGACGGACGTCATCGGGTGAGATGACGGAGCTCTTCTCGTACCGGTTGACCACGGTGATGAGACGGTCGTCGCCGACTCCGAGGTCGCGGCGCAGGTACCTGAGCAGTCGCGTCGCATCGCGCAGTACCGTGACCGACTGCTGGACCACGAGGACGAGGTGCTGGGCGTGTTCGATCACGTGGTTCGCGAAGGGGTCGATCCTTCTCGGCAGATCGATGACCACGTGCTCACGGCTGGCGCGCGCGAGTCTCAGCAGGCGGGTCAGGCGGTTCGTCGGGGCACTGCCGAGCGGCAGCGCGTCGTCCGCGGTCTGGCCGAGGATGTCGAGGCCCGCGGCGCTGCGCACCAGATACGCCGACAGGGCCGTATCGTCCAGTTCTTCGATGTTCTCGAGGGCCTGCAGCAGCCCGCGCTTGGGCGTGAGATCGAAGTAGAGGGGAATCGCTCCGAACTGCAGGTCGAGATCGATGAGTGCCACCCGGCGGCGGGAAGCGGCCAGGGCGTGGGCTACGTTGCAGGCGAGAAAGGTGGCGCCGCACCCGCCCTTGGCGTTGATGAACGCGCTCAGCGCCCCTTCACCCGGCGTCGCGCTCGAATGCAGATCGCGTGCGATGCGATCGAGTGCGGCGAGCAGATCCGCCGGGGACAGGGGCAACGGCAGCAGATCCCGTGCTCCGGCCTGCATGGCGAGCCGCATGGCGTCGGTGTCGACCGGCGAGCCCACCACGATCAGCGCCGGCCGGCGATCGGCCGGACGGGCCGCGAGGGACTCGAGCTCCGCGCGCCAGGTCTCGCCGAGATGCAGGATCAGGGCATCCGGCGGGCTCGTCACCGCGTGCAGGGGATCGACGTGCCCGTTGACCACCAGCTTGCGCTCGACCTGCACGCCAGGGTGCTTCTGCAGCACCGCCTGCAGCGCATCGAGCGTCTCCCGGCGGCGGGAAACCAGCAGGACCTTCAGCCTCGGTTCGGCGTTATCCATGGGTGATCCGTGGCCTCAACAGGGCTGCACCGTCCCCGAGCGCGGGACACCCAGGCTTTCGCGCGGCAGCGTGGTCGCGAATCCGGACAGGGACAGTGTCGGGCTGACCAGGGGAATGATGAGCGGCAGGGAAAAATTCACGATGGTTGCGCGCACGTAGCTGATCTCGCCGAAATCGGCGGTCGGGTCGGCGATGACATTGCCCTTCTCATCGAGATAGTCGATCTCGACATTGGAGGTGGACAGGCCGGGAATGACGGCGCTGCCGCTGCCGCCGCCGGAGGCGAATACGGCGGCTTCGGCCGGGTAGGGGTCTCCCACGGGACACACCGCCGCCACGCGCGCGCCGCGCCGGGTCGCCTCGGCGAGGACGTTCACGACGTACATCGCGCGAGCGAACTCCAGCACGCCGAACAGCACCATGAACAGCACGGTGCCGACGATCGCGAACTCGACGGCCGTCACGCCACGCTGCGAGTGTCTTGTGGGCCGTTGCCGCACCATCAGAGCGCCCTCATCAGGCACGCCGCGGTCAACGGAACGTCGAGCGGGATCGGGCCGCCGATGCCGAACGTGGGCAGCGTGGCGCCGACCATCGGCTGGTAGACATAGGTCGCCGACACTTCGACATAACCGTTGCCGGCGTCCGAGACGGTCACGTCGGCCGGTGTGAGTCCCGGTAGCAGCGGCGTGCCGCTGCCGTTCACGTTGCCGGTGGCGACGAGGTTCGCCACCGCGCTCTGGATCGATGGAGTGACGTACACCAGCCCCGTCGAGCCGAGCGCGCTCACCGAGGCGGCATAGCGCGCGCCGTCACGCACGGCCTTGGTCAACGCGTCGTACTGGCTGACCATGCGGCCGAACTCCGCCACGGCGAGCAGCAGGAACAGCAGCAGAGGCAGCGTGATGGCCATCTCCACCGTCGCGAGGCCGCGCTCGGCGCGGGGCGTACTGCAGTGCGGACGGCGGCTCATGAGTCCGGGCTCCCCGGGTCATGGTACAGCTCGATGACGTAGGGTCCGGGACCGGCGCCCGGCGAGGGGCCCGGAGTGCCGTTGACCTGGCAGTTGCCTTCGAATTCTCCGATGACGTAGTCGGTCGTGCCCTGCTGCGTGACGGGCTGCAGGAGGAAGAAACAGGCGAAGCCCAGGACGGGCACCGTCGAGTTGCCGTTGGCCGTGCCGGTGCAGTCGCCCACCGGAACCGTGAGCACCCGTCGGTTGAAGACACCCGGGCCGCCGCTGCTCACCGGCGCGTAGTTGTACGTGGAAGGATTGGCTTCGTCCGCCAGATACTGGTTGTAGCTGAACAGGTACTGGTCGATGTTGGCGGCCGTGATCTCGGTGGAGCCCCACCAGATGTTGTCGCTCGAATCCACGGTCAGGGCCGGAGGAGCGGTCGTAGCGGTGATGACGTCCGGCGGATACTGCGTCATGGTCATCGGGCCGGTGTAGATGCCGAAACGGGTGTTGAGCCCTTGCGCGACCGGGCCGGTGGCGTTGCCCGTTTCGGTCTGCACCGAATTGCCGCCGACCAGGCAGTCCTGATAGCTGCCGGCCATGTTCTGCCGCACGATGTTCGCGCCGGTGCCGTCGAGCTGCAGGAGCTGAAAATTCCCCGGACCGACCTGGGCGCTGCCGGGGGCGGCGCTTTTGAGGACCTGCGGGGCGTTCACCTGGTAGCCCCACAGGTTCGCCAGGCCGCCGCCCTGCGAGGGAGGCAGGCCGCATGCCAGCATCGGCGCGAGGTTGCAGGCGGTGTCGATGGTGGGACTGGGGCCGGCGACCGCGGAAGCGTTCACATGCAGCTGCATGATGCCGCCGACCCTGGCGAGCCACGTCGGGAACACGAACCCGGTGGCGATCACCCGCACGTAGGGACCCGTGGCGCCGGGGGTGAAGGGGGGCAGGGTGCTCGAGTACTGGACGGCGACCTGCAGGCCGCCCCCCTGGTAGCTGGTGTCGAGCTCCTGGTTGCCGGCCGCGCCGGCATCGAGGCCGAGGGCCTGCAGCGCGGCCGTGGTGGCGAGCGTGGTGCTCGATGTCTGGTCGTAGGTCTTCGCGGCGGAGAGCGCCGCGGCGTCCACGGCGTTCTGCAGGCGTGATTTGTTGACCATCATGTGACCGACGTCGAGCGCGAGCCCCGCCATCAGGATCAGCACCAGCATGGCGATCACCACCAGGATCATGACGGCGCCGCGCTGTTCGTCCGCTGGCGTCGGGATCCTCGCGTGTCGTGCGGGCCGTACTCTCATGAGGCGTGTTCCACGGTTGAACGGCCTACTGCAGGCCGGACGGGCCGCCGCTCTGGAATTGACCGGTCGGGACGCTCTGGGTGACACCGCTCGGGACGGCCTTGCGATGCGCCTTCAGGACGTTCTCGAGCCGTTGGCCGTCGGCGAGCGCCGGCGCATCCGCGGGGGGATGTGCCACGTCCTGCGGCCTGAGCGTCTGCGCGCGCAGCATGTTGGCGTATGCATGACCCCACGCTGCGTCGACGTAAGGAAATTCCGCGCAGCCGCCGAGGGCGACGCAGGCGAGCAGCGCAAGAGCGATCTGAAGGCCTTTCATGGTGTTCTCCTCGGAGGCTGCTCAGGGATGGGGGCCGGCTTGGCCGGCGCGGTGGACGCGGGGGTTGAAGCGGCCGGCAAAGGCTTCGGGACGGGATTGCCATGCAGACGGCCCAGCAGGAAAAAGTCGAGGTTAGAGGGCGCGGTGACGTGGTCGGTGGGCAGGCGCACCTGTCCCGGGGCAAGCGGCTTGGCCAGTCTCGGGGTCACCAGGATCACGAGCTCGGTGCGTCCTTCCTGGAAGTCCTGACTGCGGAAGAGCTGGCCGAGGATGGGCAGATCGCCGAGGCCGGGAAATTTCTTGGCCGCGGTCTGCAGGGTATCGTTGGTGAGCCCGGCGATGCCGATGGTCTGCCCGTCGGCGAGTTCCACCGTCGATTGCGCCCGCCGTTCGGTGATTGCGGGCACCGCAAAGACGCTCGAGGAGGTGATCGGGCTCACCGTCAGCGCATTGGTCGCGGTGAGCTCGCTGACGCTCACGTTGATCTTGAGGTTGATCCGCCCGTCAGCGAGCACTACGGGAATGAAACCGAGCTTCACGCCGAAGTCCTTGTACTGGATGCCGATGGTGCCGTTCTGCTCGGGCACCGGAATGGGAAACTCTCCGCCGGAGAGGAACTGCGCCTGCTGGCCGGATTCGGTGGTGAGGGTCGGCTCGGCGAGGATCTTGGCGAGGCCCTGCTGGACGAAGGCGTCGAGCACCGCATTGGCGACGAACGTGCCGCTCAGGTAGCTGCCGAACAGACCGGCGGTGGAAATGCTGGGTATGGCAGGCGCGACGACCGCCTGGGCCGGTCCGACGATGCCGCTCGTGCCCGGTTGACCGAGCAGCGGCAGGTTGAGGTTCGAGCCGCTCCATTGGACCGGAGGAAAGGACGCCGGGCCGTTCACCGCCCCACCGACCCATTTGCCGCTGTTGTAGGTGCCGAGCAGGTTCGGATTGAGGTGCTTGACCGCATTGCGCTGCACCTCGGCGACCCGCACCTGCAGCATCACCTCCTGGGGGCCGGCCACCTGCAGCAGGTTGATGACCCTGCCGGCATGCCGATTGGTGCCCGTACTGCCCATCTGCGACTGTGGCTTGAACATGATCTTTTTCTTAGCGGTCGCGGCCTGCTCGAGGTAGCTGCGGGCGATCTCGAGGGCCGAGTCCATGTCTTCGACGCTGGCGACCTTGCCGTACAGAATGAGGTTCCGATGGGCGCTGAGCACGCCGATGTGCTCCCCGGGCAGGATCTGGGCAAGCGTGTGCTCGAGGTCCGAGAGATCGTGCGTCACGTTGACCGAGATCGCGCTGACCAGGGTGCCTTTGCGGGTCCACAGCAGGATGTTCGTGGTGCCGAGATCCTTGCCGAGCACGTAGAGTTGAAAGGGGTCGATGATCAGCACGTCGGCGATGTCGGGATTGCCGATCGAGACCCGGCCGACCGGCGCGGAGAGCTCGACGATCCGGCTCTTGTAGATGGGGACGTTGATGGTCGTGTGCTCGCCGGCGGCATAGATCAGGTGATCGTTGTCCGCTCTGGACGGCGGCAGGCACAGTGCCAGGCACAATGCGCACAGCAGCGCCGGCCAACCGCGGTGCAGGAGGGCCCGTGATTCAGGGGTTTTCATTGTTGGTGTTCTCCGCATGAGTACGGCCCGGTGGCGGGGTGGGTGTGAATCCTGTGTCGTCTCGCTGTCATCGGGAACGCTCAGCCGGTGGAGTGCGCCCGCTGAATGTCGGTGCCTCGGATGATGATGATCCCCGGGGCCGGCCGGTGTTCGGCGACCCGCAGCGGATGCACGATCCTGCGTGGGCGCCTCGGGGACCGGGTCACGGCGAGCCGCGCCGGCACGTTGATCGCGTTCGGGCTGCGCAGGGTCAGCTGGATGCGCCCTTCGGTCGTGGCCTTGACCAGGACATCGGCCTGCTCGGGGGTGACCTCGAGGGTGACGGCCTGCACCACCACCGGCGAGTTCTTGTTCCGCGAGTCGCGCTGATCGACCGCGAGCACCAGCAGATCCTGCAGGACCGTGCGGGTGACCGCCCGCTGCTTGACCATGCGCGCTTCGACCACGTCGACGTGGTTGCCGGGCAACAGGAAGCCGGCGACGCCGATGACGTCGTTGACATGGACGGTGATGGCCCGCATATCGGGCGGCAACATGGCCGCGAGCAGGCTGCCGGTGGCTTTCCTCACGAATTGGCGCTTCAGCAGTATCTCGCCCGGTAGAATCTTCTCGAGCGCGATCATGCCCGTGACCTGTTTCGGGTCGGTAAAGGCGGCGCCGATGGGCGCGTCCCGGGGCAGTCTGATCACGCCCAGGTAGCGGGATTGCACCCGCTGTCCGAACGGAATCTCCATGGCGGCGACCACGACGGGCATCTGCGCCTGGGCCGCCGGACCGCGCAACCGTGCGCGCATCCAGCCGCGGGCGAGCCAGGCCGCCCCGAGGGCGATGACCAGAGACAACAGGATCAGCGTAAAGCCGCGTCGCTTGAACATGGCGAATACCTCCCGGGTCGGTGTGCGGCTTCGTGGCGCATCAGTGGCGTGCTTCCACGAAGTAGTTCTTCCATGCCCATTCGATGGCTTCCAGCTTGACGTCGTCGCAGGCGCCGAAATACGCGGCGTGATCGAGCGCCATGTCGATCAGGTCGCGAGGGTGGCACGGCAGCAGCGGCACCCTGCTTGGGCGGTGCAGCCGGTCGATGACGTCCTGACAGACCGACGCGTCGTACCGTACACCATGCTGATCGCAGACCTGCTTCCAGATATCGTGGTATTGCTGCGGGGTGAGTGCCTCGAACTGGATCTTGTAGCCGATGCGCCGCAGGAATGCCTCGTCGGCGAGATCGGCGGGTTCCAGGTTGGTCGAGAAGACCAGGATCAGATCGAACTGTGCCGCGAAGTGCTGGCCCGTCGGCAGGCTGAGATAGTCCCGGCCTTCCTCCATGGGGACGATCCAGCGGTTGAGGATCGTGCGCGGCGGAACACGCTGGCGGCCGAGATCGTCGATGATGAAGGTGCCGTTGGTCGCCTGCAGCTGCAGCGGCGCGCGGTACTGACGGGTCGCCGGATCGAACTGGACCTCGAGCATCTCGGGGACGAGCTCGCCTCCGGTGATCACGAGCGGCCGGCGGCACAGCAGGAAACGCGGATCGTGTCCGTCATCGAACAGCACGCCGGAGCTTTGCGTCCCCACCGGCACGTGAATGGTCGGGTCGAAGATCTGGATGACGGTATCACCGACCGAAATCGAGTGGGGAACGAGCACCGTGTCGCCGAGCAGCCGGGTGAGGCGCTGGGTGATGTAGGTCTTGCCGGTCCCCGGCTCGCCGTAGACGAAAATGGCCTTGCCGGAGTTGAGCGCCGGGCCGAGCCGGTCCAGCATGTTGCCATCGAGCACGACGTCGCGGAACGCGGTGCGCATCAGTTCGCGCGTCACCAGCCGGTCGTGCACCGACTGCTCGCGCACGACCTGGGTATAGGTTTCGAGCGGGACCGGCGCAGGACCGAGATAACCGCTGCGGGTCAGGGCGTCCTGCGCGCTCTCGCGGCCCCGCTCGGTGAGCGCGTAGCGCAGGCTGCTCTCGTCGGGACTCGGTCCGCGCACTTCGATGCGGCCCTCGCGGCGCAGGAAGGCAAGCGCTTCCTCGAGCACGACACCCGCCAGGGCGGTGCGCAGGCTGAGCGCGGGCAGGCTCAGGATTCCGCCGTCGTACAGATGTTTCTCGATCAGGTCACAGATCATCCCCAGGCGCAGACCCGTGTCGGCGGCCTTTTTGGGGCGGGGCGCCAGGCGGGCGGCAGGCGAGGCGGCCGGGCCGGCATCGGGTCCCATCGCACGCGGAGAGAGGTTCACGTGGCTAACTCCACACGAGATAGATCAGGGTGCCGCAGGCAATGGCGAGCCCGTAGGGGAAACGCCGCCTCGCCGGATCGCCGGGCTCGGGCGCGAGGCGGGCCCGGCCGCCGGTCGTGCCCAGGACGTACACCCTGAACATCCAGCGTCGGAACAGGGCGCACGGCGCCGCTGCGCTTCCCGAGGCGAGCATCAGCATGCCGCCCACCATGCCGGCGATCAGCGTCCAGAGCGCGGCACAGAGCGCGCCGTGCGGTCCGAGACAGGCCCCCACGCCAGCCATCGCCTTGACATCGCCCGCGCCGAAGCCGCGCGCGAGAAACAGCGGCAGGAAGACGGCGAGGCCGACCAACAGCCCCAGCCCTCCCTGGATCAGTCCGGCGGCGCCGAAGAGCACGCCGTTGAGCGCGAGGCCGATCGCCGCCCCGGTCACGGTCAGCCGGTTCGGAATACGGTGGCTGGCGAGATCCCGGAGCGCAACCCACACGGCAAACCCGAGCGCGACGCACGCCACCGCGACCTTCCCGAATAAGGCTTGCTCGAGGAACAGTGACATGCTGGCTGGTCGTCGTTCCGCGCTTCGCTCGCGCTTGCTGTTGCTGTCATCCCGGCCGATGGGGCGCCGAAGGCGCCCCATCGGTCCATGCGCCGCTCAATACGCGCTGCTCACGTAACCGGCCAGTTGGGTGATGGCGGCGGCGACATCCGTGCCGAGAGTGCTGAATGCCAGCACGCAGCCGGCGGCGACCAGTCCTCCCGCGATCGCGTACTCGACCATCGTCAAGCCTTCGTCCTCTCGCCAAAGCGCCCGGAGCGCCTTTCTCAAGCTTTTCATCGACGTGTCTCCTGATCAGTCATGTTGTGAATGCCGCCGGTCGAGTCGAATCGGCAAGCCGGCATGCGGTGTCGACGGGAACAGGTTGGTCAGATCACACCCCGAGCGATAGGACGCCTTTGCCCGGGCTCAGGAGAATTTTGCGCGTCTGCGCGCGGCGCGCCCGGCGGGACAAAATCGTCCGGATGTCGGGCAAAACCTTCCTACCGGCCGTGCGGCGAGTCTGAGAGTGTGGCGCGAGGCGGCGCGTGCGGCCGCCAGGTGCGCGACGATGGATCCGTTCTACATCCCATGAGCAGCGCCGAGGAAATCGCTTCGCCGGTCCCTCGGGCCCGGTCGACCGGTCGGCTCGGCCTGTCGTGGCCGCTGCTGCTCGGGGCGGCGGCGTTTGTGCTGGCTCTGGTGAGCGGAGCGGTCCGGTTCGATCCGGACACGTATTGGCAGATCGTCACCGGACGCTGGATCCTCGCGCACGGCTACGTGCCGACGCACGATCTGTTCTCCTTCACCCGGCACGGCGTCCGATGGATCGCGCAGGAATGGGGCGCGGAGCTGTGGGTGGCCGCGCTGTACGGACTGGCGGGCTGGCCGGGGCTCACGCTGCTCGCCGCCCTGTCGTTCGGGCTGACGATCGCATACCTGACCCGGTTTCTGCTCGCGCGCATGGAGCCCCTGCATGCGGTGCTGCTCGCCGTGCTCGCCGGCTGCATGATGTTCGATTACATCATCGTCAGGCCGCACGAGCTCGCCTGGCCGTTGACGGCGCTGTGGGTCGGCATGCTCATCGAGAGCAATGAGGCGGGGCGGGCGCCGCCGTGGTGGCTCCTGGGGGTCATGCTGCTCTGGGCCAATGTACATGCCAGCTTCATCCTCGGTCTCGGCGTGGCGGTGGTGTTGGGTGTCGAGGCCGTTGCGGCCGCCGGGGAACGGCGTCGGACGCTGAGCGCTCGCTGGATGCTGTTCATCGTGGCGGCGTTCGGGTGTGCGCTGCTGAATCCGCAGGGCTGGCGGCTGCTCGTCTTCCCCTTCCATCTGCTCGGCATGCCGGTTCTTTCCCGGCTGACGGAGTGGCAGCCACCGGACCTGCAGCGACTGCAGCCGCTCGATGTGTGGCTGGTGGCGGTACTCGGTCTCGCGTTCGCCGGCCGGTTCAGACTCCCGTTCTGGCGTTCGCTGCTGCTCATCGGGCTGATGTTTTTCGCGCTGGCGCACTGGCGGAACGTGTCGCTCCTGGGACTGATTTCGCCGTTTCTGATCGCCACGCCGCTCGCGGCGCAGTGGCGGCGGGCGCCGGCTCACGGGCAGGACGCACAGGCCCTGGATCGGGCGTTCGGTGCGCTTGCCGCGCCGGCGAGCCACCGGGCGCTGGCTGCGGCGATCGTGCTGAGCGGCGCGCTCGGGATTGCGGTCGTGGCGGCGCAGAAGCCGCGACCGTCGGCCGAGTACACGCCGCGGGCGGCGCTCGATGCGCTGCTGGCGGTCCGGCCGCGGGCGCGGATCCTGGATGATGCCGAGTTCGGCGGCTATCTCATCTTTCGCGGCATCCCGACGTTCGTCGATCCGAGGGCCAGCGTGTTCGGCGAGGCGTTCCTGCATCGCTATTTCCAGGCGCTGGAGCTTGCCCCGGGCGGGGATTTCAGCGGATTGCTCAAGAAATACCGCATCGACGCGGTTCTGCTGCGCCCCGCGTGGCCGGCGGTGAGGCTGCTCGAGCGGTTGCCGGACTGGGAACAGGTCTATGCCGGCAGGCGGGCGGTCGCATACGTTCGCAGAGGCGGGGCCGGCTGATGAACGCCATGATCGATCGTGCGAGGATCCGAGAGGAGCCGGGGCGCGCGACGGGTGAGCCGCAGGCGAGAGGCTGCGACGGTTACGAGCTTGCCGTGGTGATCCCGACCTACCTCGAGAGGCAGAACGTGAGCGAGCTCGTCCGTCGGCTGCGCGAGGTGCTCGTCGGGATTCGCTGGGAGGCGATCTTCGTCGATGACGACTCGCCGGATGGCACGGCGCAGTGCGTGCGGGCGATAGGCGGCCAGGATCCGCGGGTGCGATGCGTGCAGAGGCTCGGCCGGCGAGGGCTCGCGGGGGCGTGCATCGAGGGCATGCTCGCCAGCTCGGCGCCCTACCTCGCGGTCATGGATGCCGATCTGCAGCATGACGAGACGCTCCTGCCGCGGATGTTGCGCGGGCTGAGGGAAGAGGGCGCGGAACTGGTGGTTGCGACCCGCTATGCCGGCACCGGCAGCCTCGGGCAGTGGCAGGCGTCACGGGCGCGCATCAGCCGTGGCGCCACCAATCTCAGTCACCTCGTGTACCGGCATCCGGTCTCGGACCCGATGAGCGGGTTTTTCATGCTGCGCCGGGCGCTGCTCGAGGAGGCGGTGCACGCGCTCTCGACCTCGGGGTTCAAGCTGCTGCTCGACATCCTGGCGACCATCAAGCGGCCCATGGCGATCAAGGAGGTGTCCTACACCTTCCGCACGCGCGCGCATGGCGAGAGCAAGCTCGACAGCGTGGCGGCGTGGGACTTCGGGATGCTGATGCTGGATAAGCTCATCGGCCGCTACGTTCCGATGCGCTTCGTGGCGTTCTCGCTGGTGGGCGGCGCGGGCATCGGCGTGCACATGCTGATCATCTCGCTGTTGTTCGCATTGCTCGGCGTCGGCTTTGCGACCGGGCAGGCCGTGGCGGCGGTGCTCACCATGGTGTTCAATTACGCCGTCAACAATGTGCTGACGTACCGGGACCAGCGCCGGCGCGGTCTCGCCTGGATCACCGGACTGGCGTCGTTCATGGTGGCGTGCAGCCTGGGGGCGCTGGCGAACGTCACCCTCGCGGCCGATGTGTACGCCCGGCACCTGCCGTGGGTGCTGGCCGCGCTGGCGGGAATCAGCGTGGGCGCGGTATGGAACTACGCCATGACGAGCCGCTTCACCTGGGGCAAGACCCGCACCGCCTGATCGAGTCGGCCGCGAGTCGCCGTCCGGGTGCGCCCAGTGCCCGCTGCCGCCCGGACGCCCGCCTGCGCCGCGAAGTTGATTTAAATCAGTCGGAAAACTCGAGCCGGCGCCGCGAAGCAACTGGACCGTGTTCAAACATGTCAGCTTTTCTTACATGCGAGTCTAAACACGGCGTCTTAAGTAATGCAGCATAGCCTTCTCAGCACCCGATTTGGCCGACGCCAGCGATCGAAGCAGGCGTTGACCGCCTTGACGACCTCTTCGAGTGTCGGGAAGTAGCGATTGTGCGTGGCCAGACGCCGAGCCAGTTTCCAGACCCGCTCGATCGAGGCGAGCTGGGGACTGTAGGGCGGCAGGAACAGCAGTCGCAGCTGTTTGGCGTGCCGGCGCAGGAAGGGCATCAGCAGCACGGCGTGATGATAGCGGGCGTTGTCGAGCACCACGATCATGCGGCGCCGGCCTCGCCGATAGCGCAGCAGCTGTTTGAGGAAGCGCCGGAAGGTCTGGGCGTTGAATACGGAGCAGATGTGGCGGACGAATTGCCCGGTGCGCAGATTGACCGCCCCGAAGCAGGCCACGGAGCGACGCGTCGGGGCATGCAGCAGAAGGGGATCCTTGTCCTCCGGTGGTACCCACATACGACAGCTGGTCCCGTGTTGCTGGAAATGGCATTCGTCCAAGCTCCACAGCTCCACATCAGCCCTTCGAGCCAGACGCCGCAGTTTTTTTTACCGCCGCGACTTTCAGCGGATCAGCCTGAGCGACTTGAGGGCGGGGCTTACGAAGCCGGAAGCCCATCTGCCGAAACAATCTTTGGCATTGCCGCACACCCAGGTCCACGCCATAGCGACGACGCAGATGCTCGGCGAGCACTGGGCCGTCCCAGAGCGTCGCGGCCAGACCGAAGTCCCGCGGGGTCTTGCGCAGATCGCTTTGGAGCTTGCGCCATTGTGTCGCATCAAGCGTGCGGGGCCGACCTGATCTCTCCCCCTCACGCAAGGCGTCCAGTCCGCCCTGCCCGAAACGGTGGACCCAGCGCTGTACCGTCGTGCCGTCTTCGCCAAACAGCTCCGCCACCTCTCGGCAGGACTGCCCGGCCATCACCAGCAACAGCCCATGCAGCCGATGGTCGTAACGGGACTCTTCGCTCCGTCCGATCTCTTGCTGGATGGCAATCCGCATCACATCGGTATCCTCAACCTGCAGCTTTCGCATCGATCTTCTCCCATAGGAAAAGCCGTTGCGATTATACCACGATGCTGCATTATTTATGTCGCCGTGTTTAAATACAAGTGCAAGCCGTTGAATGTGTCATGTGGCTTGGATTTTGCAGGGAGCGGGCGGCCCAAAATTCATTCGGAGATGCACTATGAGACCCGTTCGAAAGATCCTGCTGCTCGGCGCGATGCTGATCGGCCTGGGGGCGGTGCCGGCTTTCGCCGGACAGATCAACTTCGACGGCATTGCGACGTCGAGCTGGACATCGGTGCCGACGAACTACGACGGCTTCACCTGGGATTCAAGCTGGGGCGTGGGAAACATTTCCTGGTATAACAGTTCGTACGCCAACAGTACGAATTTCCCGAGCAATCCAAACGCCGCTTTCAACAATGGCACGGCGGAAGTCGGCGGTGCGGTCCAGCAGGATCTGTTCGCGCCGGCGCCGACGGTGTTCAGCGGCGCGATGTTCTCGACCTGGGATGCGTACAATGGGCCCTATGCGGGGTCCGCATCCTCCAGCATCACGGTTCAGGGCTGGAACGGCTCGACGCTGGAGTGGACCGCCAGCGAGAATCTGACCTCGAGCTTCACCAGCCTGGCCTTCGGCAGCCAGCCGGTGACGCAGCTCACCTTCCTCAACGATGGCACTGCGGGGCATTACTGGCTCGTGGACAACATCGACTATTCCACGGTGCCGGAGCCGGCCGGACTGGCGCTGTTCGGCGCGGGTCTGCTCGTGCTCGGCGCGGGGCTCGCACTGCGCAGGAGGCGCGCGGTCTGATCGGAGCGGTTTGTGGCTGGCCCTCGCGCGCCTGAGGCGGGGGCCGCGCCATGGTCCGAAGGGTGGCGCGATCCCCCCGGCACAGAACGGGCGCGGCATGCTCACGGCGCCCCATAGGGGCGGTCTATTCGCCGGTGCGATCGGCCAGGATCCGCTCGATGCGCCGGTCGGGAATGAGCCAGAAGACCGCGACCAGGGCGTAGAGCCCGAGCGAGACCCAGCGGGCGAGGCCGGCGAGCGCGATGGCGATGAGGTAGAGGACGGGCGAGAGCTTGCCCTTCCAGTCGGTGCCGATTGCCTGGCGCAGGAGCGAGTGCCGGCCCTGCGTGGCGATGATGCGCCGTTGCAGGATCCACCACGCGAGGGCCGCCATCAGCAGCACCACGCCGTAGAACGCGGTCGGCACGGATGCGAAGTGATGCTCGCCCATCCAGCCGGTGGTGAACGGGATGAGCGAGAGCCAGAACAGCAGGTGCAGGTTGGCCCAGAGCATCCCGCCGCTCACCCGGTCTACGGTGTGCAGCAGGTGGTGGTGGTTGTTCCAGTAGATACCGAGGTAGATGAAGCTCAGCAGGTAGGTGAGCAGCACGGGCACGACGGGGGTCAGGGCCCGCAGGGTCGTCTGCTGCGGGATCTTCAGCTCCAGCACCATCACCGTGATGATGATGGCGATGACCCCGTCGCTGAAAGCTTCCATGCGGTCGGTGCCCATCGGTTCGCCTCGTGCCGCTGCCGGTGACGGCCGATTGTAGGCTTCGACGACGGGCGGCGGCGGATGGGCGAAGGGGCCGCTCGTCTGAGCGGCCCCCCGGGGTGTCAGGGTCGGCAGCGACCCGCGGGATCAGCAGCGGTGGCGACGGCGGCGGGTCGCCCAGCCGAGTGCGATCAGGCCGATGCTGAGCAGCGCCAGCGAGCCGGGCTCGGGGACCGACGTCGAGCTGGAGCCGAACAGGTCGAAGTTCGAGAGTGCCTTCCCATTATTCGTGGCCCAGGTACCGGAGGTGCCGGGTCCATCGATCGAGAAGAGGTTGTCCGACTGTCCGCCGCCCGCATGAATCGCCACGAACGTTCCCATGAAGCCCGTTGTGCCCGCGTTCAGCGTCCAGGTGCCCGACAGGCCCCCATTGCTCGACGCCGTGTCGATGCTCACGATGCCGGTCGCGAGGCCCGATCCATCCTGGCGTCCCAGATAGGTCACCGAATGTCCCATGAGCCCCAGATAGTCGGTGACCAGCGTGGCGATCTCCGAGTTGCTCTGGTTGCTCGCGGTGAAGTTCGCAATGAAGGTCAGCCCGCCGCCGCTGGTGCCTCCGGTCGTGGTGAACGTCTGGCCGTCGAGCGTGCAGCTGGGGCTGGCGAGGCACGGCAAGGGGGATGCGCCAGCGGCGCCCGCAGTGGCGATGAGCCCCGCTGCGATGACAACGGCGGCCCGGGCGGTCTTGCGAAATGGCCGGATGGCTCGCTGAAGGGATGAAGTGCGCATGGGATGGATTGACCTTGAGCGATGGATTCGTTGCTAAAGCAAATGCAAGACACGTGCCGGTATAAAAATATTATCTAAAATCAGTTGAGTGCGTCCGAATCGAGGATCGGTCCGAAATTATATGTAAAAACTTCCGACAGATTCGGACGCAACTGATCACCCGTTCGGATATCGGGCGCTCTGCCGGCCCCGGATCACCCTCGGCAGGTATTCCCGGCACTGCTCGAGCCGAGGGTGCCATACTGCGGACCCATGCTCAGCGCCTCAGAAGCCCTTCAGCGTCTCAAGGATGGCAACCGCCGGTTCGTCGAGCGGGTGCGCAGCCACGAGGCATCCCTCGGCCCGTCACCGCGGATGGTCCTGACCCAGGAGCAGGAGCCCATCGCCATCGTGCTCGGGTGCTCGGACTCGCGGGTGCCCGCGGAGATCGTATTCGATCAGGGGCTCGGGGACCTGTTCGTCATCCGCGTGGCCGGCAACATCGTCGCGCCGTCGCTGATCGGCAGCGTGGAATTCGCGGCCTCGCAGTTCGGCACCCGCCTGGTGGTGGTGCTGGGGCATAGCCACTGTGGCGCCATCGCGGCCACCCTGGAGGAGCTGCGGCGCCCGGCGGAGAATCAATCCCCGAATATCCGCTCCATCGTCGATCGGGTGCGTCCCTCGGTGGAGGTCCTCCTGAAGACCGAGCTGAGCCACGACGAGGACGCGCTGACCCGGCACGCGGTGCGCGCCAACGTGGGGGTGTCGGTGAGCCACCTGCGGCACGGCTCGGAGGTGCTCGAGCGTCTCATCCGCGAGGACGGGCTGCGCGTGGTGGGCGCGGAGTATTCGCTGGAGACCGGCGAGGTCGAGTTCTTCGACGGCGGGGCCGACGGTTGAGGCAGGCGGGGCCCGGAGTCAGGCCATCCCGCCGTTGACCGACAGGATCTGGGCGGTGATGTAGGAGGCCTCGTCCGAGGCGAGGAACGCCACCAGGTGGGCGACGTCCTCGGGGGTGCCGGCGCGGGCCATGGGCACCAGGCGCCTGATGGCCGCTTCGTCGAACAGCGCCTCGATCATCGGGGTCGCGATCAGGCCCGGCGCGACGGCGTTGACGGTGATGCCGCGGGTCGCCAGCTCGAGCGCGAGCGCCTTGGTCGCGGAATTCAACGCGCCCTTGGCGGCGGCGTAGTTGGTCTGCCCCCGGTTGCCGATCAGGGCGGACACCGAGGAGATATTGATGATGCGGCCCCAGCGGGTGCGGATCATCGGCAGCAGCAGCGGCTGCGTGACGTTGAAGAATCCATTCACCGACACGTCGATGACGCGATGCCACTGGTCGGGACGCATGCCGGGCAGCACCGCATCGTCGTGAAGGCCCGCGTTGTTGACCAGGACCTGGATGGGACCGGCGAGCGCCGCGAGCGCCTGGCGCGTGCCCTGCGCATCCGTCACGTCGAAATGCACCGCGGCGGCGCTGCCGCCCGAGGAGCGGATCTGCTCGGCGAGCGCCTCGGCCGCGCCGATGCCCTGCCGGGCGTGGATGTACACGTGCAGGCCCGCGCGCGCCAGGCGGCGGCAGATCGCCGCGCCGATGCCGCCGCTGCCGCCGGTGACCAGGGCCCGTTTGCTGCTGTTCATGGAGGATTCCCGTGGCGTGCCGTGCCGCCGAGCGGACCGAACACGATGCCCGCGCGGCCGCTCAGCAGTTGGCGCTCGCCGCACTCGAGGGCGAACTCGTACAGCGCGCTGCCCTCATCGCCGGCCAGGCGCTGCGCGCGCACCAGCAGGTTCCCGCTGAGGTCATCGAGCCGCGTGACGTGCAGCATCAGGTTTCGGACGCTGGTGAGATACCCCACCCGCGCCTCGGTGCCGGTAAGCGCCGCGACGATCGCGCCGTGCACCGCCATCGCCTGTCCGGCGTATTCGACGCCGCAGGCGGCCCCGAGCCGCCCGTGCGCCCGCAGCGGGTTGTCGGGCAGGCGGTGGCTCGAGGCTCGGCAGCGGATCTCGGCGAGGTCCCACTGCAGCACCTCATCGAGCAGGCACATCCGGCCGCGATGCGGGATGTGATGCTCGATCCAGACCCGATCGAGCGGCCGGCCCACCGGCAGCGGATCGACCGGGCGCGTCAGCGACATTCGCAGACCTCCACCTGCAGGCTCCGCCCGAGATACTCGATCCGCACCGGGCCGTCGTCCCGCCGGGCCAGCCGTCTCAACAGCGGCAGGCTGCGCGCGGCCGGGGCCGAGACACGCAATGCCTCGAGAGGCGGCTCCGCCATCCGCTCCGCGGCGCCCTCCGCCAGGCTGAGCGTGATGCGCCCGTGGGCGGGCCCGCGGGGGTCCGGATCGAGCAGCAGCGCCACGCCGAAGGCATCGGGCAGGGGACGCTTGGCGTTGAGCGGCTCGGGATAGGCGGTCTCGTAGGCGACGAGCAGCACGGGCGCGCCCTCGAGCGCCACCTGGGTCACCGCCTCGAGGAGCCCGGCCGCGAAGCTTCCATCGAAGGCGCAGAGCGCGGTGGAGCGGGCGGTGGCCTTGAGGGCGATGCCCCAGTAGCCCGCTGCGGCATTGTGCACGGAGTTGTGAAACCGCGTCGGGGAGAGCTGCCGGTCCTCGGAGGCGAGCGTGGAGCAGATTTCGTGGCAGATCGCCCCATCGCCCCCGGAGGAGGCAAACACCGTGGCGAGCGTCGCGGCGTCGGCGCCGGCGTCCCGGACCGCTTGCTGGCCGACCGCGAGGGCGAGTCGCACCGTCGCGCCGGTGCGGCGCCGCTCGGCCGCCGGCAGCGCGTCCACCGCGGGCAGCGCGGTCGGTGCGGGCTGGTAGGGTGCCTGCCCGGCGAGCACCGCCGCGGCGCTGCGCCACTCGGGCAGGCCGGGTCCGAGGACACCGAGGCCGCGGATGCGCGCGCTCAAGGGCGGGACCGGCATGCGAGACCCCTCAGGCGGCACGCTGCAGCACCAGGCTGCAGTTCGAGCCGCCGAAGCCGAAGGAGTTGCTGAGTACCCGCCGCAGCGGCCGGCGGCGATTCTCGCGCAGGTACTCGAAGCGTACGGCGGCGTCGACGGCCGTGGTGTGCAGACCGCCGGGCGCCACGCCGTGGCGCAGGGCGAGCGCACAGAAGATGGCCTCGAGCGCCCCGGCCGCCCCGAGGGTGTGGCCCGTGGCCCCCTTGGTCGAGCTGGCCGCGAGCGTCGGCCCGAACAGCGCGTCCACCGCCCGCGCCTCGGCGCGGTCGTTGCTCGGGGTGCCGGTGCCGTGCAGGTTCACGTAGTCGATGTCCTCAGGGCCGATCGCGGCCGCCTCGAGCGCCTGGCGCATGGCCGCGAGGGCGCCGAGGCCCTCGGGGTGCGGCGAGGACATGTGATAGGCATCGCTCGACTCGCCGATGCCCGTGAGCAGCAGGGCGCCGGGCGGCGCGGCCGCATCCGGCCGCTGCACCAGGACGAAGGCGGCCGCTTCACCGATCGAGATGCCATCGCGCGCCGCATCGAAGGGCCGGCAGGGCGTGCGCGAGACCAGCTGCAGCGAGTGGAAGCCGTAGAGAGTCGTGAGGCACAGCGAGTCGACGCCGCCGACGACCGCCGCATCGATCAGCCCCGCCGCGATCAGGCGCTGCGCCGAGCCGAACGCCTTGGCGCTCGAGGAGCACGCGGTGCACACGACCGCCGAGGGCCCGGCGATCCGCAGCACGCGCTGCACGAATGCCGCCAGCGAGTAGGCGTTGTGCGTCGCCGCGTAATCGAACGGCGCGGGCAGGGCGCCCGAGGCATCGCGCCGCCGGTAGGCGATCTCCGTCTCGAGCATGCCGGAGGTGCTGGTGCCGAGGAACAACCCCACCCGGTGGGCTCCGACGCGGCCGGCGCACGCGGCCACCGCGTCGCGAAAGCCGTCCTGGGCGAGCCCGAGCAGCGCCAGCCGGTTGTTGCGCGAATCAAACCGCGCCAGCGGCGCCGGGATGCGCACCTCGTCGACGCCCAGCACCTCGCCGACGTGGGTCTCGAGCCGCACGCTCTCGAAGGCGC
Organism: Pseudomonadota bacterium; assembly: GCA_021792815.1. Next base: position 6,500 of record JAJYTX010000005.1, on the reverse strand, counting down.
AGGGCGCGAGCCCGCCGCGCTGCGCGAGCAGGGCGTGCAGCGTCTCCTCGAGGCCGCGTCCGATGCAACTCGTCGCGGTGAAGTGCGACAGGTGCAGGGGTGTCATGTCAGACACGCGCACAGCGTGACCGGCTGCAGTCCCGCGCCCAGCACCGCATCGAGCAGCCGCGGCAGCACCTCGAGAATCACCGGCACGCCGCGCCGGGTCCGGGCCGCATGTCCATCGTGCAGCAGCAGGATGTCCCCGGCGCCGAGGCCGCGGGTGAGCCGGGCGTACACCGTTGCGGCGCTCGAGTGGACGGTATCGAACCCGCGCCGGGTCCAGCTCGCCAGCTGCAGCCCGAGCCGCTGCAGCACCGGGTCGAGCAACGGGCTGCGCAGCCCCGCCGGGGCGCGGAAGAACTGCGGGCGCCGGCCGGTGGCCGCGCCGATGAGCGCCTGCGCCCACTCGATCTCACGGGCGAGCGCGCGCGGCCCGAGGAGCGAGAAGTGATGCAGATGATGCTGACTGTGGTTCTCGACGGCATGGCCTTGCTCGGCGAGCGCGCGCGCCAGCTGCGGATGCTGCCCGACCCGCTCGCCGATGCAGAAGAAAGTGGCCGGCGCCCGGTATTGCGCCAGCTGCGCCAGCACCCGCGGGGTGATGTCCGGATCCGGACCGTCATCGACGGTGATCGCCACGCGGCCGGACCCGGCCGCCGCGGGCAGCCGCGTCCAGTTCGGTCCGAGCAGCCGGCTGCGCGGCCACAGGCCGGCGGCGGCGAGCAGCGCGTGATCGGCCCCCACCGCGGCGAGCGCCCAGGGCCACTCGGCCGGCCGGGCGAGCACGGTCGCGAGCGCCCCGCCGTGCACGCCGAGGGAGGCGAGCAGCAGCGGCGAGGGTCGCCACGGCGGGTCTGAGGCGCAGCGCAGGGTCATCGGTCAGATTGTCCCAGAAGCCGGCGCGGGCCGGCCAGCCGGAGGGTGCGCCGGCCGCGGCGGGCGTGCCAGGATCGCGGCAAACAGGAGCGCGAGCAGGGCCCCGGGGGCGACGGTCGCCCCGAGGTCCGCGAGCACCGGCACCGAGGAGAAGGCGAGCACCCCGAACCCGAGGACGGTGGCCGCATTGGCGATGAGCAGCGAGGCGAGAGTGAGTGCGGGCGTCTCGGAGGGCCGGTCGAAGAACAGGGCATAGTTCGAGCCGACCGCCACGATCAGCAGCAGACCGATGACGTGCAGCAGGGTGAGGCGGACCCCGAGCGCCGTGAGACCCGCGGCGACGGTGAGCACCGCGAGCAGCAGCGGCAGCACCACGCGCGCCACCCGCAGCGCCGAGCGCAGCGAGATCCCGAGCAGCGCCACGATGGCCGCGAGCCCCCCGAGGGAAAACATCACGGCTTCCCGCAGGTAGGTGGCATACAGCGCGTCCGCCCCAGCCTTGAGATCGAGCACGCTGACCCGCGCGGGAGCGGTGACCGACAGCGCGGCACGCACCGCACCGACATCGATCCGCCCGGCGTGCGGGCCCGAGGCCGGAGCCGTGAGCGGCAGCAGCGCCTGCCACTGCCGCCCGTTGCGTCTCAGCAGCGCATCGACCGCCGGGGCAAACGACGTGCCGGCGAGGTCCCTGGGGCGCAGCGGCTGCGCGCCGCGCGCAGCCTCGACCGCCTCGAGGAAGGGCGTCAGCGTCGAGACGGCCACCGGCAGCCCCGAGACCGCCCGCGCCAGGCGGCGGCGCAGCACTGCGGGCGGCGGCAGACTCCCCTGGCGCTGGCGCTGGCGCGCGACGCTCGGCAGGTAGCGCGCCGGGCTGGCGTACCCGGCGAGGACCCCGCGGCCCACCAGACCGTCGAGCGCGTGGCCGGCCTGCTCGGCGCCGCGCAAGGCCGCTTGGCGGTCGGGCGCGCGAATGACCACGAGGTCGCGCACGTCGGGCGCGCCGAGATCCGAGCGCAACGTGGCATCCCGGCGCTCGGCGGCCGCCGGGATGGGGCTCAGCGCCGCGAGCTGGCGGTTCCACAGCTGATCGCGGTGCCGATAGAGCACGGCCACCGAGAGCACCGCGAGGAGTGCGAGCGCGACTCGGGCCAGCGAGGCCCTGCGCAGCGCCCGCAGCGCCGCCTCGCCGATCGGGGTCAGGTCCCGCAGGGCGAGCCGCCGCGGCACCAGCTGCGGCAGCACGAAGCGCGTCACGAGCCCGGCGGCGAGCACCCCACAGAGCGAATAGAGCCCGAGCTGCGCCAGCCCCGGGAAGCTCGAGGGCAGGAGCGAGGCGAACCCGACCACCGAGGTCAGCATCCCGAGCCGCAGCGTCGGCCAGACCCGGCGCTGCCACGCCGAGTGGGCCGTCCCGTCCGCCACCGCGCCGGCGGCCCGAACCGGGGAATTCGCCTGGATCAGAAAGTAGATGGAGTAATCGACCGCCTCGCCGATCAGCGTCACCCCGAAGCCGAGCGTCACGCCCTGCACCACGGTAAAGCGCAGCGCCACGGCCGCCACGCCCGCGAGCGCCCCGGAGGCCACCGGCACCAGCCCGAGCGCGAGCGCCGTGAGCGAGCGGTACACCAGCAGCAACAGGCACAGGATGAGGCCACCGCTCACGAGAGACAGGCGCACCACCTGCCGCTCGATGCGCTCGCGCGCCGCCACGGCGAAGACCGCGGGACCGGTGAGCTCGAGCGTCGCACGGGCCCGCAGCGGGCCGCGCGCGGCGGCAAAGGCCCGGCGGATCGCCTCGATGGCGCGCGCCTGTGCATCGGTATCGGATCCGGCCGCCCGGGTGCGCACCAGCAGCAGCGCCAGGTGGCCCCGCGGCGAGACCCACACGCCGTGCGCCATGCGCGGCGCCCGCCCGGGCGCGAGGTGCCCGAGCAGGCTCGCCATCTCCCCGGTCGGATCGCTCGGAAACATCGACTGCGCCAGCAGCCCCAGCGGCGAGGCGAGCCGATCGAGGCTGTCGCCGATCGCCGCGTGCAGCCCTGCGACGCTGAAGCGCTGTGCGCTCACGGTCGGGCTGAGCAGGTAGCGGTGCGCGAACAGGAACGCCTCGTCGCGCCGGGCGGTGGCGGGGGCGCCGTTCTCGACCGAGACGAAGCGCGGATCGGCCTCGAGCCGAGCCGCGAGCGCGCGCGAGAGCCGTGCCCTCACGCCTCCATCGGCACCGCCGATCGCGGCGATGATCAGCCGCGAGGCGACCCCGCGGCGCAGCTGCTCGACCAGCAGCCGCTGCGCGGGCGTCGGCGCACGGGGCAGGAAGGCCGACAGGTCGGCCGAATAACGCGCGCGCAGCACCACGAGCGCCGCGAGCAGCGCGAGCACCGCCCACAGCATCACCGTCGCCGCCCGGCGTCTCATCCGCGCGGTCCCGGCGCCGGGCCGAGGCGCATCAGCGAGCGATCGCCGTTGCGCTCAACGATCGCGACCGTGGCGAGGTCGGCGCGCGAGCCGGTGATGCGGATGTGGCGGATGCCGCTGCGGCGAGCCCGCCGGGGCACGAGCGTCAGCCTCCAGTGCGCCAGGGTCCCGGCGAAGCGCACCTGGAACAGCCGCTCGAGCCCCGCGCGGTTGCCGGCGAGCGTGTCGGCGATCGCCTGCACGTACGGGGCGATGCGGGGGTAGGCGCTGAGCGCCAGATGATCGGTGCGATGGCCCTGGGTCACGGTGAGCTCGCCGTGATCGAGAATGAAGGTGCTGGGGCGCGGCTCGAGCGTGCGTTTCTCCAGGTGATCCGGCGCGTCGTAAATCAATACCCCGGAGCTGACCAGTGGCCGCGTCAGCACCCGCAGGTCGTCGCGCTCGACGAATGTGACCTCGCCGTGCCGGCGCTGCGCAAGCAGCGCCATGAGCCGATCGAGGCGGTCCGGGGCGCTCGCGGCGGCCGCGACGCCCGCCGCGAGCGCCAGCGCGCCGAGCAGCCCGGCGAGCGCGCGGCTACGCATGGGCCCAGAAGTCATGGAAGTTGAACCAGTTGTCCGGATGCGCGCGGCAGTAGTGCTCGAGCCGCGCGGCATAGCGGGCGACGGCCGCGCGGATCGCCGCTTCGCGCTCGCCGCGCGCCACGCCCGCGAACTCGGCGAGCGGCTCGAAGACGACCCGGTAGCGGTTGCCTCCGAGGTACAGCCCCAGCATCAGCATCACCGGCCGGCCGAGCAGCGCCGCGGTGCGGAACGGTCCGGTCGGAAAGCGGGCCGGCGCCCCGAGAAAGCGCACCGTTTCGGTGGGCTCCTCGCCCAGGGTGCGGTCCGCGAGCATGCCGACGAACACCCCCTGCTCGAGCCGCTCGCGCACCTTCAGCAGCGCGAGCGGGTCGTCCCCGAGCGGCAGGATATCGGCCGCCGCGGCCGGGTTGATCGACTCCAGCGCCGCGTTGATTTTGCGGGCATTGCGCTCGTACATCATCATCATGACGCGCGTGCCCGGACGGCGCCCGCCGATCGCGCGTGTCACCTCGAAGCTGCCGAGGTGCGCCCCGAGCAGCAGCGCGCCGCCCCCGCGGCGCAGCCGCTCGTGCATCGACTCATCGCCGCGCACCTCGATGTCAAACAGATCGAACCGGCCGTTGAGCAGATACAGCCGGTCATGGATGGTGGTGGCGAAACTCATCAGCTGGCGGAAGCGTTCCGAGGCGCGGGCCGGGCGACCCAACACCCGCCGCAGATACTCCCGCGAGGCGCGACGCGCCCGCGGCGCAAACAGGAAGAAGTAGGCGGCGATGCCGTAGAGGACGATGCGGCCCGCACGCCGCCCCACACGCAGCGAGAACCGGGCCATCAGGCGCAGCAGCAGCAGGCTGCCGCGCTCGCGGTGGCGCGACCATCCGGCCGGCTTCCGTGCGGCGGTCTCAGCCACCGGCTGGCCTTGCCAGCGTGCCGGTGGCGACGGGCCGCCCGCCGTCGCGCACGGTGAAGCGCACGCTCCCCGAGGCGGTGTGTTCATACTCCAGCACGAGCGCGGCGCGCTCGGCGACGGGGCCGAGAAACTTCACCGAGCCGACACGCCACGGCCCGGCCGCGCCGCAGGCGCGCTCGATCGCATGCAGCGCCTCGTCGAGCAGCACCACGCCGGGCAGGATCGGCTCGCCCGGAAAGTGCCCCTCCAGGGCCGGATGCGGCGCGGGCAGTTCGAGCGGACACTTCATGGGGATCGCCGGGACGGCGCCTCGAGCAGCGCCCGCAGCGCCTGCTGCGGCAGCTTCCCGGTGCTGTTGCGCGGCAGCCGCTCGAGCCGCAGCAGCGGGCGCGGCAGGAACACCGGATCGATCCGCCGGCGCAGCGCCTCGAGGATCTGCCCGGCCGCGAGGCCCGGGGCGACCACCGCCGCGGCGAGCCGCGTGACGCCGAGCGCGTCGGGGTGGGATTCGGCGGGCAGGAAGAATACCCCATCGAGCACGCCCTCGATGCTGTTGAGCTGACAGGTCAGGTACGCGAGCGAGCTGCGCTTGCCGGCGATGTTGACCTGGTCCGCCAGGCGCCCGTGCAGGCGAAAGCGCCCGGCCTCGAGGGGCTCGATCCGATCGCCGAGCTCGGTGGGCTGCTCGAGGTGAGCGCCGCACACCCAGGCCCGGCCGTGCTCGAGGGCGAGGGTGACCTCGGGCCAGAGCCGCCACTCGACCTCGAGCGCCGTACGCCGGGTCGCGAGCTGCCCGCTCTCGGTCGAGCCGTAGATCTCGATGAGCGGTGCCTGGAAGCGCAGCTCGGCCTCGCGCGCCAGCTCCGCGCTGAGCGGCGCGGTGGCCGAGACGACGAGGTCGGTCCGCGGCAGCTCGAGCCCGCAGGCGAGCAGCGCCCGCAGGTGGATCGGGGTGCCGATCAGGGTGCGCGGCCGCGGGATCGACTCGATCGCGGCGCAGAGGTCGGCCGGATAGAACGGCCGCTCGGCGCACAACGCGCCGCCGGTGTGCATCGGCAGCAGCACGCTCGATTCGAACCCGTACATGTGCTGCGGCGGCACGGTGGCGAGCACCGCGTGGGCACGCTCGGCGAGTCCGAGCCGGTCGGCCGCCTCGCGCACGCACTGCACGAGCCGGCCCCAACGCTTGCGGTGCGGTACCGGCACCCCGGTCGAGCCCGAGGTGAACACGAACGCCGCCACGGTGTCGGCCTCGATCCGCGGCGCCGGCCACAGGCCGCCGGGCGGTTCCGCCGAGGCCGGATAGCGCAGCTGCGGCAGCTCGATGTCGCAGTCGGCCTCGTCGGTGAGGCAGAACGCATCGGGCGCGAAGTCCCGCAGGTGGCGCACGACCTCCGGGGTGTGGGTCGGGGGCAGCAGGCTCGGGCGGCCCGAGCGCACCGCGGCGGCGAACCCCACCATGAAGTGATAGCGGTCCGCGCAGACGTTGAGCACGTGCCGGCCGGCGGGAAACCGCCCGGCGAGCCGCTCGACGTCCGCGAGGAACCGTGCCGCGGCAATCGGCTCGCCGGCCCGGTACGCGACCGGCGCCTCGGGCGCGGCGTGCGCAATGAGCGGCAAGGTGGCCAGGGGCTATTTCGTCCTGTGGGCGGCGACGTACTCGGCGAGGCGGC
>JAJYTX010000222.1 GCA_021792815.1 Pseudomonadota bacterium | reverse complement strand
ATCGGTCGTTGACGCTGACGAAGCGTCCCTCGGAATCGCTGTGGACGATCCCGATCGCCAACCGGTCGATCATGGAGCGATACCACTCCTCCCGCCGGCTGATGCTGCGCAGCGCCGCCAGCACGAGGGGGGCGCCTTCGGCGTCGATCGGAGTCAGGCTGATCTCGACGGGTATCCGGATGCCGTCCTGGCGCAGCGCGCTGAGGCTGATGCCCACGCCCATCGGGCGCGGCCTCCGGCGGTTGAAGTACTCCGAGCAGTGAACGGCGTGACTGCGTCGCAGCCCCTGCGGTATCAGCTCTTCCACGGGCTTGCCCGGCAATTCCCCGGGTGAGTAGCCGAACATCCGGCAGGCGCCGGCGTTGGCGAACACGATGGTACCGGCCGCATCGACCACCAGGCCCGCGTCTTCCATGGAATCCAGAAGTTCGCGAACCGAGATCTGTGGTGCTTTCGCGCTATCGGTCACTTCGGTTGGCTTGGCTGTCTCACCCGGCGGTCATCTGGGTTCGACTCGATCGCCCTGCGCCGGGCTCGGCGGTCCCCGACGCATGCGGAAAGCGGACTTTAGACGCAGTATAGCCCGGAGTCAGCCCCTGGCCGAAGCGAAACCAGGAATTGTGACGGGTAGCGCTATTTCATGAGCGCAGCTGGGCGTCCCGGCAGCCGCTTCGTGATCGGCGGTCCGTGGTCCCAGGCATGACACTCGCCCGTGGCAGGTGCCCGCGCGAGACGCTGCGTATGCCGGATGCTCCCGCAGGGGCTCGCTGCAGCCCTGAGCGTTGGCTCAGCGGCCAAATTCGGCCTTGCGCAGGGCCCGTGCCCGCCAGGCGCAGTGCCCTGCGTCGGGGATTAAAGACTGTCCGCGGCTGGAGTGCGAGGCGCGATGCAGTCCCGAGCGAAACGCGGCGAGCGGCGTCTCCAAGGGCGCAACTGACCGGGCAGGCGAGAGGCGGCCCGACTGCCTCGCCGGGCCCCTACGCGGTCACGCTGCCGTCCCAAGCCAGCACGGGGCTGGCAGAGTCGTGACGCTCACCGTCCTCCGGCCCCGCCAGGCAATCGCGCCCGGCGTTCTTGGCCGCGTACATTCGCTGATCGGCAACGCGCACCAGCGAGGGCCACGCGCCGCAGCGGTCCGTGATCCGCTCCGCGACCCCCACGCTGACCGTGACCGAGCGACCGTCCGGGCTCTGGCCGAGACCGGCGCGCCGCAGCCGTTCGATGCTGTCAATCGCTTCGGCGGCGGTCTCGCCCGGAAAGATGACGATGAATTCCTCCCCGCCCCAGCGGCCCACGCACTGGGTACCGCGCAGCGCCGCCTGGATGGCGCGCGCTGCGGCGACGAGCACGCGGTCTCCGGCATCATGGCCGAACGTGTCGTTGATGGCCTTGAAGCGATCCAGGTCGAGAAAGGCCACCGCCAGCGGCGAGTCGACCCGCGCGCAGACCTTGAAATGCAGATCGAGCATTTCCGAGACGCTGCCGCGCGAATAACACCCGGTGAGCGGATCGCGCAGCGATTGGCCGACCAGCGCGATCGTGAAGTTCAGCTGACTGAGGCCGACGAACAGGGCGATTCCCGCCATCAGAAACATCATCCAGGTGGCGTCGACGATACCGCCGGGGAAAAATACCCCGAGGTGCAGGCTCAAGGCGATGATCTCCCCGACGATGATCGGCACGGAAAACAGCACGGTTTCCAGCACCGTCAGCGGAAAGATGCCGAGACCGGCCATCGCCACGATGGGCAGCGCCCAGTATGCCTCGAGCGCGGTCCGGGCGTAGGGCCCGAGGCCCGGCTGGCGCAGCAGCATGAGCGAGGCGAAGTAAAAGACGGTGGGTACCGCATACAGTACGATCAGGCTGCGGTAGATCAGCGCCGCGGCCGGCGGACGGCGGGTGAGGGATACAAGGTATGCGAACGCGCCAGCCGCAGCGAGCCGCCCAAGCGTGAGCAGCGCGGCGGTGCGTAGCGGCAGCGTCAGCAGATCGATCGGAATCCACAACAGCGTGAGAATCCCGAAAGTCGCCGCCAGCGCACGCACGCGCGAGAGAATCAGCTCGTTGCGCCGGGTGGAGATCAGCGGCGGATGCACCCGCGGCCAGAACAGGCTGCACAACCGTTCCGCCCGATACTCCTCGGGTAAAAACCAACTCACAAGTCGTGCAATGGCTCGCGACCGGCTCATAAATGGTTCTTCTGCGTCCCCCGTTGTAGTGCGTCGCCTCCCGGAGGGCGCGGCGCCGGCGCGTACGGGTGCCACCGGCGTGCCTGCCGGCTTCGCAACCGCGGCGGCCGGCCGGGTGAGCGGGCGGGAGCCAGGCCCTCGCCGTAGCCCCGATCAGGCCAGGCAGGGTCACTCGACAGACGGCCGCGCCTCGGCGGTGCCGATCACGCACTCGATTCGCTTCTTGGGCAATGATAGGGAAGACCCTACAGCCATTGCGTGACATACGTACCGTCCGCGCGGTCGCCGCTCGGGCGCAGTTCAAAGAAATCGCGGGCGGCCGTCCCCTCGGGGCGCGTGCGGCGCGCCGCGAAATCCGGGACCCGCGCGGCGATCCGACTGCTCGGGGCCGCGTGTCGGCCGTCCGAGGGAGCCGCTCGCTGACAAATGCCTCGTTTCTCAATACGTATTTTCCACAATAGGCGCCTGCATCGCACATTTGCGAGAAGCGCCTGATGCCCCGGGGAGTTCGTGCGCGGCGGGACGAACGGAACCAATTGGCGGCGAGCAGGAATCCTAATGTCTTCCCATCCTCGAGCGAGCCCTTCCGCCGATCGCTGGCGCCTCTGGCCGGCCATGGTGCTGATTACGGTTTCGCTCCTCGGGCTGATGGCAATGCAGGGTTATGAGGTGCTCAGACGCCTGCCGCGGGCCGCCGTCGGCCAGGCGCTGGTGACACACAGTTTCACCGTGATCGTCACGGCGCAGGCACTGCGCAGCGCCGTGCAGGATGCCGAACGGGGTCAGCGCGGCTACCTGCTGACCGGTCGTGGCGATTATCTCAAGCCCTATCGCTCGGCGATCGTCGGCACGCGCTACCTGCTGGCCACTCTCACACGGCTCACCCTCGGGGATTCGCAGGACCAGCGCTACGTCCCCGAGCTTGCACGGCGGATCGATGTGAAGCTGGGTGATCTGCAGGGCGGGATCCAGGCCTTCCGCAGCGGCGGGCTGAACGCGGCCCGGCGCGTTCTCGAGACGAACGCCGGGCGGCACCCGATGCAGTCGATCGAGGACGGGATCGATGCGGTGATCGGCCGGGAGAACAGCCTGCTGTCGCGCCGGCTGGCCAAGGTGGCCGCGCAGGAGCGCACGGTGGAAGGCATCGCGACGGCCTCGACGGTGCTCGCCTCCCTGCTGATGGTCTTGGGACTGATCCTCGTCGTGCTCAGTTACCGCAAAGGCCGGCGCCTGCAATCGGAGCTCGCGCGCCGCGCCGAGGATGTCGCCGAGGCCAATCAGGCATTGGAACGGCGCAACAGCGAGCTGGCGCAGGCCATGGAGCTTGCGCGGGCGGCGCAGGAAGAGGCCCGGCAGGCGGAACGCGCCAAGGGGCGATTCCTCGCGACTGCGAGCCACGATCTGCGCCAGCCTCTGCAGGCGGTTTCGCTGCTCAACGGCGCCTTGCGCCGCACGGTGCCGGACCCCGAGATCAGCGATGTGCTGCGGCAGCAGAACGAGGCGATCGGCGCCATGGGCCGACTGCTCAACGCGCTGCTCGATATCAGCAAGCTCGAATCCGGCGCCATCCAGCCCGAGCCGGCGGATTTCGCGGTGTCGACGCTGTTCGACACCATGGCGCGGGAGTTTCGCACCGTCGCGGCGAGCAAGGATCTCGAGCTTGACGTCGAGGCGACTGACGCCTGGGCGCACAGCGATCCGTCGCTCGTCGAGCAGGTCCTGAGAAATCTCGTGTCCAACGCGATCAAATACACCCGCGAGGGGCGGGTGCGCCTGCGCGCCGTTGCCGATCCAGAGTCGGTCCGTATCGAAGTCATCGACACCGGCGTCGGCATCGCGCAGGAGCAGATCCGGCTGCTCGGAGAGGAGTTCTACCAGGTCGGGGTACCGAGCAACAGCACGCGCGAAGGGTACGGGCTCGGCCTGAGCATCGTGCGGCGCCTGGTGAAGCTGCTCCGCGTGGAGCTCGAGATCCGCTCGCAGGTCGGCAGGGGATCGACGTTTTCCCTGCGGTTGCCTCCGGGCGCCAGCCAGACCGTCCCGGCGCGCCCGCAGGGCTCCACCCCAAAGCTCTCCGCCGGTCCGCTCAACGGAGGCGGGCAGATCCTGCTGATCGAGGATGACACCGAAGTGCGCAATGCGACCCGCATGCTGCTGAAGGCGGAAGGCTATGGTGTGACGGCTGCCGGATCTTCCGACGAGGCGGTGCGCAAGGCGAGCGAGGACGGCAGAATCGCGCTGGTCGTCACCGATTTTCACCTGGGACCGGGAGAAACCGGCGTGCAGGTGATCCTGCGCCTGCGTGAAGTGCTGAGGACGCCGGTCAAGGCGGTGCTGATCACGGGCGACACCTCCTCGGCGATCAAGGACCTGCCGCCCGATCCGGATCTGCGGGTGTTGAGCAAGCCCGTGCAGGCGGAAGTATTCCTGGGGCTCGTCCGGGAGCTGCTCGCGGCGTGAGCCGCGCCCGCAGTGGCGAAGGTCGCGCGCCGGTGCGGGCGGAGTGATCCGTTCAACCGGCTTGCAGTAGACTCTCCCCCATGCGTTATCCCTTTTCGCCGCCGCCTGTCGTCAGCGTGCCCATCGTCGGCTCGGACCGCTCTTTCCCGGTCCACCGCATCTACTGTGTCGGCCGCAACTACGCCGATCACGCGCGGGAGATGGGCGCCGCGGCGGGTGAGCCGCCGGTGTTCTTCCTCAAACCCGCCGATGCCGCGCTTGCGGTGCCCGCTGGGGCATGCGGCGAGCTGCCGTATCCGGGGTTGACTCGCGAGCTGCATCACGAGGTCGAGCTGGTCGTGGGGCTCGGCGAGGGTGGGCGGGACATTGCGCCAGAGGATGCCCTGCGGCATGTGTTCGGCTATGCGGTCGGACTCGACATGACTCGCCGCGACCTGCAGGCGCAGATGAAACAGCGGGGCGCGCCCTGGGATATCGGCAAGGCGTTCGATCATTCCGCCCCGATCGGGCCGATGATGCCGGCCGCCGAGGCCGGTGAGATCGGCCGCGCGGAAATCACCCTGCACGTCAACGGCGCCCTGCGCCAGCACGGCTCGCTCAGTCAGATGATCTGGCCGGTCACGCAGATCATCGCGCAGCTGTCTGCGGCCTGGACACTGGCTCCCGGCGACCTGATCTATACCGGCACACCCTCGGGAGTGGCCGCGGTGCGGCCCGGCGATGCCCTCGAGGCCCGGGTCACCGGCCTCGAAGCGCTGCGGCTGCGCATCGTCTGAAGAGCGGGCGGGCGAGGGCCCGCCCCGGTGTGCCTACAGCCGCTCCAGGGCGAGCGCGATCCCCTGGCCGACGCCGATGCACATGGTGCACAGCGCGCGTTTTCCGCCGATCGCCTCCAGTTGACTGAGGGCGGTGGCGACCAGCCGCGCGCCGCTCGCTCCGAGCGGATGGCCGACGGCGATGGCGCCCCCGTTGGGATTGACGTGCGCGGCGTCATCGGGCAGCCCCA
>JAJYTX010000221.1 GCA_021792815.1 Pseudomonadota bacterium | reverse complement strand
CCTCCACGGTGTGGTGCTCATCGATGTGCAGGTCGCCCTGGCAGGACAGCTCGAGCGCGAAACCGCCGTGCCGGGCCAGCTGCTCGAGCATGTGATCGAAGAATCCGATGCCGGTGGCGATGCTCACAGGCGCGGTGGCATCGAGGTTGACGCTCGCGTGGATGTCGGTCTCCTGCGTGTGGCGTCGCACCTGGGCGCGGCGTGCCGTCAAGGTCTCCACGACCGCCGGCCAGGTCTCCCCGTCCGGGCCGTCGCGGCGCACGCGCAGGCCCGTGACGCCGAGGTTTCTGGCGAACTCGAGGTCGGTCTCGCGGTCGCCGATCACCGCGCTCGAGGCGAGGTCCACGCCGTGGGCGCGGATGTACTCGCGCACCAGCGCGGTGCCGGGTTTGCGACATTCGCAGCCATCTCCCGGGGCGTGCGGGCAGACGAATACCGCATCGAACTCGATACCCTGCGAACGAAACGTTTCGAGGATGAACTGCTGCGGCGTCTCGAAGGTTGTGTGGGGGAATGACGCGGTGCCGAGTCCGTCCTGGTTGGTGACCATGACGAGCCGGTAACCGCGGCGCCTCAGGGTGGCGAGCGCGGCGAATACCCCGGGCATGAAGCGCACCTTCTCGAGCGCATCGACCTGATGATCGGGCGGTTCTTCGACGAGCGTGCCGTCGCGGTCGACGAACAGCAGCCGGACCGGTGGGCTCACGACCACGCCTCCAGAAGACGGGAGTTCTGCTCGGGCGTGCCGACGGTGATGCGCAACGCGCGGCCGAGACCGGGATAACCGCGCGCATCGCGCACCAGCAGTCCCGCCTGGCAGCCGAGCTCGAGCGCCGCGCCGGCGTCGTCGAATTCCGCCAGGATGAAATTCGCCTCGCTGGGCCAGACACGGCGCACGCGCGCCAGCGCGGGCAGCGCCTGCAGCAGCCGCGCACGCTCGGCGAGCACCGTGGCGAGCTGCCGCTGGCCGGCCTCGAGTGCCGCGGGCGTCAGCCGTTCGAGCACCGCATCGAGGGTCAGTTTCGGGATGGCGTACGGCGGAATGATCTTGCGCAGCAGCCGGATCACCTCGGGGTCGGCGATGAGCGTCCCACAGCGCGCTCCGGCGAGCCCATAGGCCTTGGACAACGTGCGCAGCACCGCGAGGTTGGGCAGCTCCCCGATGAGGCGCGCGAGGCTGGGCCGGGACGCAAACTCCAGGTAGGCCTCGTCGACCACCACCAGGGCACGGCCGGCGAGCGTGCGTGCGATACGCAGCATCGCCGGCTCATCGAGCAGGTTGCCGGTCGGATTGTTGGGGGAGCACAGGAAGACGAGCTTCACGGCGCCCGTGCAGTGCTCGAGCAGCCGCGGTTCATCGAGCGCGAATCCCTGCTCCATGCACAGCGGCACCGAGAGCACTTCCGCCCCCTGGATGCGCGCCGACACCGCGTACATGCCGAAGGTCGGCGGACAGACCAGCACCGCATCCTCGCCGGCGCGGCAGAACGCCCGGCACAGCAGGTCGATCGCCTCATCGCTGCCGCGCCCGACGAGGACCGACTGCGGCGCGACACCATAGCGCTGCGCCAGCCGCTCGATCAGCTGGCGCGGCTGAGGCTCCGGATAGCGGTTGATTCCGCTGTGCGGATCGCCGCCCGCGGGGCTCCAGGGCAGCTCGTTGGCGTGCAGACGCTCGAGCTCCGGCCGCCAGGCGGCATGCTCGTAGACCTTCAGCGCGACGATCTCGGGCCGCGCGAGTGCTTCCACCCAGCTCATGGCGCAACGGCCTCGCCGGGCCGCTCTGAGCGCAGCGCCTCGAGCCGCCGGGTGACGGCGGCCGCATGCGCATCGAGTCCCTCGGTGCGCGCCAGGGTCACCGCCGTGGGACCCAGGCCGAGCAACCCGGCCGGGGTGAGCTCCTGGACCGTGATGCGCTTGAGGTAATCGAGTACCGATAGTCCGCTGTAGGCGCGCGCGTAGCCGTAGGTCGGCAGCACGTGGTTGGTTCCCGAGCAGTAATCGCCCATGGGCTCGGGCGACCAGGCGCCGAGAAACACCGAGCCGGCGCTCTCGATCTGCGACAACAGGCTGCGCGGCGCGCGCACCTCGAGGATCAGATGCTCGGCGGCATATTGATTGGCGACGCCGACGGCCGTACCGAGGTCCTCGACCACGAGGCAGCGGCTCGAGGCGAGGGACTTCTCGAGGATCGCGCGGCGCGACAGGCCGCCCATCTGCGCCTCGACCGCGGCGCAGACGGCTTCGGCCAGTGCGGCGCTGTCGGTGACCAGGATGGCCTGCGCGTTCGCGTCGTGCTCGGCCTGGGCGAGCAGGTCCGCGGCCACGAATTCCGCCCGCGCGGAGGCATCGGCGATCACCATGACTTCCGAAGGCCCGGCCGGCATGTCGCAGGCGGCCCCCTGCGGGTCGGCGGCCGCGGCCTGTTTCGCGGCGGTCACCCAGGCATTGCCCGGTCCGAAGATCTTGTCGACCTTGGGAATGGCGGCGGTGCCATAGGCGAGGGCGGCAATCGCCTGGGCGCCACCGACCTTGAACACCGACTCGATGCCGCAGAGCCGGGCGGCCACCAGCACCGCGGCATTCGCCGCGCCGGTGCGGTCCGGCGGCGTACACAGCACGCGCCGCGGGCAGCCGGCGATGCGCGCCGGTACGGCGAGCATCACGACCGCCGAGGGCAGGGGGGCCGATCCGGCGGGCACATACAGGCCGACGGCCGAGATCGGCCGGAAGATGCGCTCGCAGCGCACGCCGGGGCTGGTCTCGAGGCTGAGCGGCTCGAGCGGCTGGGCGCGGTGAAAGCGCTCCACGTTGTCGATCGCCCGCTCGATCGCCGCCCGCTGCTCGGCGCGCAATGCGCGCTCGGCGTGCGCGAACTCCTGCGCGCTCACCGCCAGGGCGTCGACCTCGACGCCGTCAAACCGTCGGGTGTAGGCGCGCAGCGCCGCATCGCCTTCGGCGCGCACCTGGGCGATGATCTCTCGCACCACGGAGTCGATGTCCGCCCGGGATTGCTGTACGGGGCGCTCGAGCGCCGCGCGACGCTCCGCGGCCGAGAGCGATTCCCATCTGAGAATGCGCATGGGCACGGGGCTCCTCAGGCCAGCATCTTTTCGACGGGCAGCACCAGCAGCGCGCTGGCGCCGGCCTTCTTCAGGCTCTCGAGCGTTTCCCAGAACACGTTCTCGCGGCAGACGGCGTGAACGGCCACTTTGTCGGGAAAGCCCTCGAGCGGAATGATGGTCGGGGACTCGCTGCCAGGCAGGAGCTTGCGGATCTCGGGCAGCGCCTGGCGCGGCGCGTGCAGCATGATGTATTTGCTCTCGCGCACCTGCTGGACCCCGTCGATGCGCATCAGCAGCCGCTCCACCCATTCGTCCTTCAGCGGCGGCAGCGCGAGCGGCGTGCGGATCAGGACCGCGTGGCTCTCGAGCACGGTCTCGACTTCACGCAGGTGATTCGCCTGCAGCGTCGAGCCGGTCGACACCAGGTCGCAGATCAGGTCGGCCCGTCCGAGACGCGGGGCGATCTCGACGGCACCCGAGAGGGTGACGATCTCCGCGCGGATGTCCCGCTGGCGAAGGTAGTTCTCGAGCAGGAACGGGTAGGTGGTGGCGATGCGCTTGCCGCGCAGGCTCTCGGCCCCCGCGAACACGGCGCCGTCGGGTACCGCGAGCGACAGCCGGCAGCGGCCGAAGTCGAGGTTGCGCACCTGCTGGAAGCGGACCGGGTGCCCGCGCGAGGCGAGCTCCAGGCGCTTCTCCTCGAGCACGTTCAGGCCCACGAGACCGAGGTCGCAGACGTCCTCCTGCACCAGGTCGGGGATGTCGTCGTCGCGCACGAACAGCACATCGAGCGGCATGTTCTCGCCGTAGGCCATCAGCTGGTCCTTGCCGCGCGAGATCTTCAGGCCACAGCGCCCCAGCAGGTCGAGCGAGGGGTCGGTGAGCCGGCCCGACTTCTGGATGGCGAGTTTCAACCGCAGCTCATCCATGACGGCTCGCCTCGCGTTGCGCGGCGCCGTTCCCGGCGCGCAGGCCACCGTTGGCGGACTGTCCGCCGGCGGCGCGCGCCGCGCGCAGCTGCCATTTGCCGAGCCGCTGCGCCACCAGGCCGTAGCCGCCGTTGCCGGCGGCGAGAAAGCGCGCCACCCGCCCGATGGTGGTCACGCTGACGCCGGTGAGGCTGTGGATCTCGCGGTAGGGCAGGCCCCGCGCGAGATAATCCACGACCGCCCATCGGTCCGCCATGGCCTGAATCTCGGCGGGGGTGCACAGGTCGCGGAAAAACGCACGGACTTCCTCGGCATCGCGCAGCGCGGCGATGGCCGTGTAGAGCTGGCGCTCGGCGAGGGCTTCCTGGCGGGGGGTGAGGCTGCGGTGGGTCTTCATGCCAATCCACTGTAATAGTGTGCTAGTACACTAGCATAGTGGAACCGGCGGCGCCAGCCCCGGCGGACCGCGGCCGAGCCGGGGCGAACCGGCGGGGGAGTGCGCGAGCGGCCAAGACAGCGCGGCACGGTGCCGGGCGAGCGCCGCGGGGGCGGCTGCGAAGCGGCGGCCGGGCCCGCTTGACCGCTCGGCCGGCCGCCGCCTATGCTATCGCTCACTCATCGAGACCGGCTGAGGGATAGGCCCTTAGACGCCGGGGCAACCGCCAGGACCAACCATTCTGGAAAGGTGCCAACTCCTGCGGTACGGTGGCCTCCGGGCAGCCGCATCGACAGATGAGCGAACCACGAAGCTCCGTGCGCCTCGGCGCTGCGGGGAAGGTCGTGGCAACCCGCCGGTTCCGGCGGGCGCTCCGCAGGGGTCCTCGATGTCCATGAGGAATGCGGAGCCACCCATGAATGCGATTGCGAAAGCCCCGGTGACGGCCCAGACCGAGCCGCATCCGTTGCCCGTGCCGTCCTGCGAGGGTGTGCTCGAGATCCCCGGCACGCTGGCGCTCTACCACCGGGGACAGTTGTCCGCGCCGCGGGTCGCCTGGCGGATGGTGGGTCCCGCAGGGGCTCCGGTGGTCTGTGCCCTCGGCGGCATCTCGGCGACCCGGCGCGTGTGCCTGACCGAGAAGCCCCGGGAGAGCTGGTGGTCCGAAGTCGCCGGGCCGGGCCGGCCGCTCGACACCGGGTGTTACCGGGTGCTGTCCTTCGATTATCTCGGCGGCAGCGGCGAGACCACCGGCCCCGGTCCCGGACAGGCTTTTCCGAGCGTGTCCACCTACGATCAGGCCGAGATCCTGCTGCGACTGATCGATCACCTGGGGATCAGATCGCTGCACGCGATCGCCGGCGGCTCCTATGGCGGCATGGTCGCGCTGGCATTCGCCGAGCGCTTTCCCGAGCGCGTCGGCCGGCTGATCGTGCTGTGCGCCACCGATCGTCCGCACCCGCTCGGCACCGCGTGGCGCTCCGTGCAGCGCGATGTCGTGCGCCTCGGGATCGAGACCGGCCGGGCGCGCGAGGGGTTGGCGCTGGCGCGTGCGCTCGCCATGTCGACCTACCGCACCGCGGAGGAATTCCGCGCCCGCTTCGAGGGCCCGCCGACGCAGCAGGCGGGCCGGATGCGCCTGCCCGTGGAGGGTTATCTCGCCGCCCGCGGCAACGACTACGCGGCGCGGCACCGCCCGGAGGCGTTCCTGTGCCTGTCCGAATCGATCGATCTG
>JAJYTX010000220.1 GCA_021792815.1 Pseudomonadota bacterium | reverse complement strand
CGATCTCATCGAAGGGGTTCACGCTCATCTTCACCCCTTCGGTCATCACCCCCGTGCCGTCCGGCTTGACACGAATGCGCACGTTGTAGTCCACCACGCGCTTGATGCCGACCAGTATGCGTTTCATTGGTTCGTTCGATTACTTGCTAAATGAGGTAGCGCCGCGTGGGACTCGCGGCGTCATGGAGCCGGTCATGGGCTTTCGGCCGCCTCCGGCCGCGGGCGCCGCCGCCCGCGCGCGTTTTCCCGAGGCGCAAGCGGCTTGGGCGCAGGCAGGTCCACCACCTTGCGCAGATGCACGTACTGTGCGGTGGAGTGCGGAATGCCCATCGCTTCCACGAAGTGGGTCTGGAAGCGAGGCTCGAGGGCGGTCTCGATCTTTTCCACCTTGCGCACCAGCGTCTCGATCGTCTGTCGCGAGTCGAGGTCGAGCAACGCGATGCGAGCTCCGGTCCCGGCGGCGTTGCCGGCCGAGGCGACGTGCGAGAGATCACAGTCCGGGATCATCCCGAGGAGCATGGCGTATTTGACGTCGATGTGAGCGCCGAAGGCGCCGGCAAGACGGATGCGATCGACGCGATCGGTGCCGAATTGCTCCATCAGCAGCTTGATGCCGGCATAGAGGGCGGCCTTGGCGAGCTGGATTGCTCGAACGTCGTTCTGCGTGACCATGAGCGTCTGCGCGCCCTGGTGCACCACGTAGCTGAAGGTCCGGCCCTGCGGCACGATGCGCGGGCTGCGTGCGGCGAGCTGTCCGTCCACCACGCCGTCCTGGTTGATGATGCCCGCGAGATACATCTCGGCGATGATCTCGATGATGCCCGAGCCGCAGATGCCGGTGACTCCGGTCTCCTGGATCATCTGCTCAAACCCCGGCTCATCCGACCACAGCTCAGAGCCGATGACTTTGAAGCGGGGCTCGAGCGTCTCGGGATTGATCCGTATCCGCTCGATGGCCCCGGGCGCGGCGCGCTGGCCGCTGCTGATCTGGGCCCCTTCGAAGGCCGGGCCCGTGGGGCTCGAGCAGGCGAGCAGCCGCTTGCGGTTGCCGAGCACGATCTCGGCATTGGTGCCCACATCCACCAGAAGGGTGATGTCCTCGGCGAGGTCGGGCCGCTCCGAGAGGACCATGCCCGCGGTGTCCGCGCCGACGTGGCCTGCGATACAGGGCAGCACATAGGCGCGGGCGTTGGGATGAAGGGCAAGGCCCAGGTCCGCGGTGCGAAGGGCGGTGGCCTCGTCGGTGGCCAGTGCGAACGGGGCGCCGCCGAGCTCCACCGGGTCGATGCCGAGCAGCAGGTGATGCATGATCGGGTTGCCGACCAGCGTGACTTCCAGGATGTCCTCGGGAGCGGCTTGCGCCTGGAGGGCGACTTCGGCGGCGAGCTGGTTGATGGCCTCGCGCACGGCGACCGTCATCTGCTCGGCTCCGCCCGGGTGCATCATGGAGTACGACACACGGCTCATCAGGTCCTCGCCGAAGCGGATCTGAGGGTTCATCGCTCCGCTCGAGGCGAGCACTTCACCGGTTCTCAGGTCGCACAGATGGGCAGCGATGGTGGTCGAGCCGATGTCCACCGCGAGCCCGAGCTTGCGATCGTGGTAGCCCGGCCAGACACCGATGATCTGCGAGCCGGCGCGCACGGCCGCCGTGACTTTCCACTCTCCCTTGCGCAGCACCGGCTGCAGGCTCTGCAGGACCTGCAGGTCGCACTGAAGACCGCGCAGCTGCCACTCGCGCTCGAGGGCTTCCTTGAGCCGTTGCAGATCGCCGGCCGGATGGTGCATGTCCGGCTGAGGCACTTCGACAAAGTAAAAGTGCACCGATGGATTCAGGGTGATGGCGCGGGCGTCGGCCTCTTTGCGCACCACCTGCCGGTGTACTTGGCTGCCCGGGGGTACGTCCACCACCAGATCGCCCTGGATGAGCGCCTGGCAGGACAGACGCCGGCCGCTCGCGAGGCCGCGGCGGCGGGCATAGCTCTTTTCGGCGGCGCCCACGGGGGAGAGGTGCCCGGCCTGGGAGAGGACGCCGTGCTTGGCGAACTCGCCCTCCATGACGAGCACCTGGCAGCGCCCGCAGATCGTGCGTCCCCCGCAGACCGAATCGATATCCACTCCGAGCGAGCGCGCTGCCGCGAGGAGCGAAGTGCCGAGCGGGAAGCGGCCGCGCTTGCCCGAGGGCGTGAAAACAACCAGGGCGCCCGGTTCAGCTGACACGACGGCGATGACCTCCCTCGCGCCGGCCGCGGCCGGCTCCCTCGGCTCCCGCGGCACCGGCGGCCGGCACTTCGCGGAATCTGCGGATCCAGCGCGCGCAGTCCGGATCGTGCCCCATCATGACGTCCGCCCCCATGACGGCCCGCACGATCTCGGTGTGCAGCGGGTTCATGATCGCGGAGGTCATGCCGGAGCCGATCGCCGAGATCAGGAACGCCGCCGTGATGCCCTCCCGGGCGGGCAGTCCGAAGCTGATGTTGGAGGCGCCGCAGGTGGTGTTCACCTTCAGCTCGGCTCTGAGCCGGTGCAGCAGGTGCATCACCTGCACGCCCGCCTTGTTGATGGCGCCGATCGGCATCACCAGCGGATCGACCACCACATCGCAGACCGGTATGCCGTGGTCCATCGCGCGGTGCACGATCTTCTTCGCCACCTCGAAGCGCACATCCGGGTCCTCGGAGATGCCCGTCTCGTCGTTTGAGATCGCCACCACCGCCGCCCCGTATTTCCTCACCAGCGGCAGCACGGCCTCCAGGCGCTCCTCCTCGCCCGTGACGGAATTCACCAGCGCCTTGCCCTTGTAGACCGCAAGGCCCGCCTCGAGGGCCGCCACGATGGAGGAGTCTATCGAGAGCGGCACGTCCGTGATCGATTGCACCAGCTGCACGGCCTTGGCGAGGATCGCCGGCTCATCCGCGAGCGGGATGCCGGCATTCACATCGAGCATGTGTGCGCCGGCGGTGACCTGCGCGCGCGCGTCCGCCTCGACACGCGAGAAATCCCCGGCGGCCATCTCGGCGGCGAGGATCTTGCGGCCCGTGGGATTGATCCTCTCGCCGATCATGACGAAGGGACGCTCGAAGCCGATGACGACTTCGCGGGTTGCTGAGCTTAGGACTGTGTCGGTCATGATGCGGCCATTGGGTTGAGGGTTACGCTGCGGATCGCGGCCCGGACACCTGCGGATCGCGTCCCGGATACCAGGGGACCCGGCCGCGGAGGATTCCGGAGCGCTCGATGATGTCGGGAACACTGTCTTCCTGACGGTAGGCCATGATGTGCACGCCGCTCACCCCGCGCACTTCCCGGATCTCCTGGATGAGCTCGATGCAGAGATTGCGGCCTTCGCACGCGCCATCCCGGGCGCCCGCGAGGCGCTTGATGACCGTCTCGGGAATATGAAGACCCGGAACGTTCGCACGCATCCACTCTGCGGTCTTTGCCGAGCGCAGGGGACCGACGCCGACCAGGACGAAGACCTTGCCGAGGAGCCCGAGGTCCTCCACCCGGCTCATGAAGGTCTTGAGCATCGGTACGTCGTAGCAGTACTGGGTCTGCACGAACTGGGCGCCGGCGGCCACTTTCTTGGCCAGGCGCTCGGCGCGCCACTCGGTCGGCTGGGCGAATGGGTTCGAGGCCGCCCCGAGGAACACCCGCGGCGCATACGTGATCTTGCGGCCGCTCAGGAACCGGTGCTCGTCCCGCAGCGTCCGGGCCGTCGAGAGCAGCGACATGCAGTCGAGGTCGAACACCGGCAGCGCCTGCGGGTGATCGCCCGCCTGCACCCCATCACCGGTGAGGCACAGGATGTTGCACACGCCCATGGCCGCCCCGCCCAGGATGTCGCCCTGGACGGCGATGCGGTTCTTGTCCCGGCAGGAGATCTGCATCACGAGGGCGTAGCCCAAACGGGTGAGCAGGGCGCAGACCGCCACGCTCGACATGTGGCAGTTGGCGCCGCTGCCGTCGGTGGCGTTGATGGCATCCACGTAGCCGTCGAAGATTTTCGCCCGCTGGTAGACCTCCTCGGGGTCGGCGGAATCGGGCGGGGCGAGCTCGGTGGTCACGGCGAACTGACCGGCGCGCAGAATCCGCTCGAGCCGCCCGGGGGAGGTGTGACCTGGCAGGATCGGCAGCGGATAGCCCGGGACCGGCTCGTCCTCGAAGATCATGCGGCCGCTCCTGCGCGCTCGCGTGCCACGCGCAGCCATGACGATCGGCCCTGCAGCCGCCGGTCCACCGGGAGCTGGACCTCCCTCAGCGCCTCACGGCCGCCCGTAATGCGCGCGCTGCCGGCGATCGCCTGATGCCAGACGCATTTCATCTCGGGGCGCACCTCGCAGTGGCCGTTGTCGCGCACGCCCCCACAGGGGCCGTTGCGAAGCTGCTTGGGGCAGTTCATCGGGCAGGACATGCCGGTGGAGGAGAGCACGCACTGGCCGCACATCCTGCAGTCGAACAACAGCCCCTTGACCGAGTGCTCGACGGTGGCCACGGGGCGCTCGAGGCGCTCGTAGCCCAGGCGCTTGAAGAGCGGATGCAAGCCGGTCAGGACGGTCTCAAAGCCGCGATAGAAGGCGTTGAGGCCGCGCGCGTGGCGCACCGACCAGAGTCTCAATGCGTACATCAGGCCTCGCCGGGCTCGGGAGAGAAGGGGGTGTCCGAGGAGGGATCCACGCCCTTGGAGCGCACGAGCTGCTCGAGTCGCTCGTCGCTGTAGGCCGTCTCCAGCCGAGCCGCCTCCGCGGCAGCCTCGCTTTGCAGGTCATCTGCGCAGGGACGGGGAGGGCTGCGCTGCCAGTCGGCAAGGTAGGCGTTTGAGGTGCCGCGGCCGGCGCGCATGGCGGCCCGGTCCACCGCTTCCTGAAAGCGCGGGGAGAGCTGCGCCTTGGCCGTCTCGCGTCCGCGCTTGACGATTACCTGCGCGGGGATGTTACGCCAGGAGATGATGATCAGACTTGCCATGCGGGGGCTGCGCCTGTGGCGAGAGCGGTGAGACGGGTGCCGAGCTCGCCGTACCCGGTGAGCCGGTGCTCGAAGGCCAACCCCAGGCGCACGGCCGCCTGCCGCGCCTGCTCGATGAGCGCGCTCGAGGGCTCCTGGGCAAGGTAGACGACCTTGCGATAGTGCCGGAAGTACTCCTGCGCGAGCTGCGGATGGCGGTCGATGCCGAGTTCGTGAATGACCAGCCTCTCGAAGTGCCGTGTGAGGAAATCGGTCAGGTAGAACGTCCCGGGCTCGGCGTCCGCCAGCTCGGCAAACGTGCTGGCTCCGGCGTAGAACTCGTAGCAGTGCGCGCCGGGGAGACGCTCGACGCCTTCCTCGGCGAGCACCCGATCGAGCTGTCCCATGGTGCCGCATTCGGCGTAGGCGACGAAAATCGCACGGTACTGCCCCCGGTGCGCGCGGATCCGCTCGCGCACCGCCGGGGCGATGCGCTGCGGATGGTTGTGCAGCTCAGGGGCCAAGCACTGGACGTCGACCGCCCAATCGTTGGCCCTGCGCAGCGCGTTGATCTCGCGGGCGAGCGCCCCGCAGGCGATGATCAGGATGGCGCGGCGGGAGTCCATGGGGGTGCATCGGCCTCAGGCGGCGTGGCGCGCGGCGCGGCGGGCGGCGATCAGGCTCTTGGCGGTCTCGACCGCGATCGCCGCATCGCGGCAGTAGGCGTCCGCCCCCAC
>JAJYTX010000219.1 GCA_021792815.1 Pseudomonadota bacterium | reverse complement strand
CGATCGACGAAGGGTCGCCGGCCGAGCCACGGCTCGGTCCGACCGGTACCCTGAATGACTATCTCGTGCCGTACCTCGCCGCCGCGGGCACGCTGGCAGCGCTCATCCGCCGCGCCCGCGAGGGTGGAAGCTACCACGTCGAGGTGAGCCTCACCCGCGCGTCCATGTTCCTGCAGCAACTCGGCAGGCTGACCGAGTCCGAGCGGCTGCGCATGCCGGGGGCGATGCCGGCCCCCGAGCCGAGCAGTTTCATCACGAGCGACTCCCCGTACGGCGAGCTGCGCGTGCCGGCGCCGCTGGTGTCGTATTCGAGAACACCGGGCCGTTGGGATTGCCCGCCGAGTCCGCCCGGGCAGCACACCCTCGCCTGGCGCGACTGAGCGCGGGGCTGCGTCCGCGGACGGCGGCGCGCAGACAATGAAAGCCGGGAACCCGTTCACCCCTGGGCCATAGCGCGTCCCGGTGCGGCAGTGCGGGGGTGCGTGCGCCCCGGGGAAAGGCGCTGCGCTGCGCGGTGCGCGCCGGGCCCCAGCGGGTCTGGGGCCCGGCGCCGGTTCGAGCGCGGCCGAGAGGCCGCGATCCGATCGATCAGAAGCTGGCGGTGAAGCGCAGCCCGTAGTACCGGTAGGAATCGCGCGCCGGCTGCATGATCACGTTGTTGGTCGCGCCCCAGGGAGAGCTCCAGAAGTCCTCCATGTCCACCGGGTAGTGCTTGTCGAACGCATTGTTGACGAATGCCGTGACCGAATACGCACCGGAGTTCCTTTCCAGTCCCACGTTCAGGTCGAGGATGCCGAAGCCGGGCAGCACCGCCTGTGGGTTCTGATCGGCCAGCATCTCCGCCGAGGTCCGGTAGCTGTAGTTCGCTCCCAGGGTGACATCGTACGGGATCACGTTGAGCGGAATGCGGTCGGAAATATTGGTGTCGAATTTGAACTTCGGCGCGTTCGGCATGACCTTGCCCGTGAGGTTCTGCACCCCGGTGCCGTTGACGTACGTGCAGCCGGGTACCTGCTGTCCGGCCACATAGGGGTAGTAACACGGCGCGTTGTTGTAGTTGGTGAATTTGGCACGGGTATAAGCGGCCGCAAACGCCACCCGCAGGGTCCGGGTCGCCGCCCAATCGGTGTTGAGCTCGGCGCCGCGCGTCTCGGCGCTGCCTGCGGCCTCGAGGATCAGCGGCGGGCTGAGGGCACGACTGTTCAGATTGAAATTCTGGATCTGGAAGTTCTTGTACTTCGTGTCGAACAGGGCGACATCGACGCGCACGCGATGGTGCATGAAGGTGCTCTTCAGGCCCAGCTCGAAGTCATCGACCGTTTCCTTGCCGACGTAACCGAGCTTCGAATGGTCCTGAGGCGTGACGAGGCCGGGGAAGGCCCCATCCAGCTGGGCGATCGTCATGCCCGTGGGCCCGGTGACACTGGAGGGGGAATAGAGCGTCTGGACGGTATTGAAGGCGCCGGGGGAGTAGCCGCGGGCATAGGTGAAGTAGCCCATGACGGTCGGCGTGAACTGCTGCTTGAGGCTCACGTCACCGACCACCGTGCCGGAATAGTGGCTGCCCGTGGCGGCTTGATTGGAGACGATCACGGGCGGATAGGCCGCGCCCGGACCGGGGAAGACCAGGGTGTCGAGCAGCCAGTCATCCTTGTAGGTGATCGCGTCATAGTTGTAGCGCAGCCCGGTGACCAGGGAGGTCTTGGGCAGGAACCGCCAGGTCGTGCGCCCGTAGGCGTCGATCGTCGAGGTATCCGGCGTCACGTTGAAGACCTGGTACGCCGGGAACATCGGGCGGTCGTAGAACTGATGGACCTTGGTGTCAGAGTAGAAAAGGCCCGCCACGTAGCTGAACGGGCGGTCGGCCGGGGAGGTGATCTTGAACTCCTGGCTGAACTGGTCGATGTTCAGGTGGATGTTCTGATGGTTGTAGAACGGCGGCGGGGTGCCGGGTGCGCCGGAACCGGCGCCGGTGAGCTCGTTCCAAAAGTACGCATTGACCAGGAACAGGTCCTGCGTCAGGTCCTGGGTCTCATGCTGGTAGGCGGTGATCGAGCCCAGGGTCACATCGCCCAGGCGATACGAGACCGTGAGGGAGGCGTCCCGGTCGACGATGCGCGAACCGGACCGGACGGGGCTCGAGTAGTAGCGGTTGCCGAAACCGGGCTGCAGCGGCACGAGCACGGAAGCGGCCATGAACGGCACGTTCGGCACGGCCTGGCCGGTGGCCGGATCGAGGTGATTGCCGACCAGCAGCGCCGCTCCCGGGGAGATGAATTTGTAAACGAAGTTGGCGCCATCGGAGGTCATCAGGCCATAGTGGCCCATGAGGGTGATGTCGAGGCCGTGGATGGGCTTGAACAACAGCTTCAGCCGGGCGCCCGAAACCCGCTGGATGGTGCTCTTGTCGAGCTGCAGATTGCGGATGGGGTATTTGATGTGATCACCCCAGGCCGCCAGGCTGAAATCGATCCTGTGGCTGATGGGTCCGGCGAGGAAGCCGTTCAGCCGCACCTCTCCGTCGTTGGTGAACGTGAGGCCGGCATCGCCGGTGAAGTAGGAGGTCGGCTTGCGGGTGACGATGTCGATCACGCCCGTGGCCGCGGTGCGGCCACCGAGGGTGGCCTGAGGTCCCTGCAGCACCTGGACGCTTTGAACGTCCTGGAGGTTGTTGCCGTCCATCGAGTCGGAGGGCACCGGCACGCCATCGATCATGATGGCGACGCCCGAGGACAGTCCCACCGTGCCCTCGTTGGACACCGAGGAGATACCGCGGATGCCCATGGGCACGCGGCCGTTGAACGAGCCGTTGAGGTTCACCGACGGGACGAGCTTGTTCAGGTCGGTGATGTCGCTGGCGTTGGATGCCGCGAGTTCGCTGCTGGAGATCACGGTCGCGGCGACGGGGGTCTGCGACAGGCGCTCCGGCCGCTTCTCGGCGGTGATGGTGATCACTTGCAGCTGCGGCGCGCCGGTTCCGGCGGAGGCGTCAGCACCGGGAGCGGCCGGGTTGGACGTCGTCTGGGCCGGTTGGGCCAACGCGATCCCGGAGATCGTCGCGGCTACTGTGGCAACGATGAGACGGCTGCGGAGCATTCTGGCAATCCCCTTGTGTCGGTATGGTGTCGGTATGCGGACCGGTCACACGCTAACGCGGACGTGATCCGGGCGGAAATTCATTCTGAAAGCGGTGTGCATCAGCGGAGCTGATGACGCCCCATGAGTGGAGATGATGACAGTGATCAGAGACCCGCTGCGGAGGCGGCCATTCTGTTGCGTAGGCCCAACTGGCCGGCCAGGGCCAGCGCCGCGGCCACCACGCTCGCGATGCCCAGGGCGACGAATGCGCTCAGCAACCCGCCCATTTGCGCAGCCAGCCAGGTGACCACCAGCCCGCTGAGAAACTGCCCCACCGCGAAGGTGGAATTCCAGACGCCCGTGCCGCGTCCGCGGATGCTGAAGGCGAGTCCGCGCGTCGCCCAGGTGAGCAGCGTCGGCAGAATCATGCCGCAGCCGATCTGATTGAGCGCGGCGGCGGCGACGAACTCCCCGGGCGTGCTGGCCTTGCCCATCCACAGGAATCCGCCGCCCGTGACCAGGAATTCCAGGCACAGCAGCGAGCTGATGGGCAGCCGGCTCGCCGCCCGGAACACGAAGGTGCCCACGGGCACGCCGAGGCTCGCGATCATGGTGAGGATGCCGAGCCGGGCGGTGTCATGCACCCCGAGATCCACCAGCGCCAGGGCACTCTGGGTCTGCAGCGTATAGAACATCACGGAGGCAAATAATGTGATGGCGCAGATGCCCCCGAGCCGCAGCCACGGAAAGGCTGCGGGTGTCTCGGTGGCCTCGTCGGGCACGCGCGGTGCGGCCGGGGGGGGCTCCGAGGCGGGCTCCCACGTGAACAGCCACAGCCCCACGGCGAGCAGCAGGCTGAACAGGTAGATCCCGAACGGGCCGCGCCAGCCGTACAGCCGCCCGAGCAGCCCTCCGAGCGGCATCAGCGCCAGCGCCGACAGCGCCGCCACGGCGGTCTGGCTGGCGAGCCACTTCTCCCGGGCATGGCCCTGGAAGTAATCGCTGATCAGCGTGGTGCTGACGGTCATCACCACGGCCTCGCAGATCCCGACCGCCACGCGCGAGAGGATGATGGCGGTCAGGTGGTGGAGCATCGTCGGCGCGATCCCCACCGCGGCGTATACCACCATGGAGCCGATCAGGAAGCGCCGCCGCCCGTTCCGGTCCGCAATCCAGCCCGCCAGCGGCGACAGCAGCGCTACGCACAGGGCCGGCATGGTGAGCACACCACCTTGGATGAGGTATTGGTGATGCGGGATGTGCCGGAAGGTCCTCATGAGCAGCGGCACGTCCGGAACGAGCACCGCGATGCCCATGACCGAGAGCGTAATGGGCAGCAGCAGCATGATGCCCTGCAGGGCGCCCGGAGTGCGCACGGGTTCGCGTGACGGGGATGTCATGCCAGGGTGACCTCGAGAGTCAGGACCGGAACAGCGATTCGATTTCGCGGCGGGTGCGTCGCAGCTCGTGCAGGAGTTTTTCCTCCTGGCCGTCGAATCGCGCGGTGGGTACCGGAATGGACACGGCGAGCGGGCGGCCGAGCGGGTCGATGAACGCCGTGCCGATCGCGGTGATCCCTTCGGTGTGCTCCTGGCGGTCGTAGGCGATGTGGGTGCGGCGGCATTCCTCCACTTCGCGGCGCAGGGCATCGAGATCGGTGAGGGTATGGGCCGTCTGCGGGTGAAGCGACCGTCCGACGAGCCGCGTCCATTTCTCATCCGGCAGCAGACTCAGCAGCGCTTTGCCGGGCGCCGTGCAGTGCAATGGGAAGCTTTCACCGACCGCCGAGATCGCGCGCAGCCGGTGGGCGCCCGGGATCTGATCGATGAAGACGAGCTCGCTGCCCTTCAGGATCGACAGGTCCACGGTCTCCTTCACGGCCTGGGAGAGCCTGACGAGCGCCGGGCGCAGCAGGCGTTCGAGCTCGACGTTGGCCGAGGAGGCGAGACGCACGAGCGCCGGGCCGAGCTTCACGCCCGAGGCGGGTGTGGCGGCAATCAGGAAGTGCTCGGTCTCGAGCGCCCCGACGATGCGCTGCACGGTCGAGCGCGCCAGGTCGACCCGATCGGCGAGCTGCCCGAGGCTCAGACCCTGAGGCTGGTCTTCCAGCGCCCGCAGGATGGCCGCGGCGCGCGCAATGACCTGGATTCCGGAGCCGGCATTCGCCTTGCGGATGGGTTTCTTTGTGTTGGCCACGGTCTTGCAGTTCTCCGCACTCTGACGCACGAATCCGGGGCGTGCGCGGCGTGCAGCCCCCCCCTGAAGTGCCGGCGCGGCGTCATTGTGGAGGCGGCGGGCGGCGCTGTCGATGGCCACCGAGGACTTGCGGTGGTGGCGGGGGAGGAGTATACATGAGATCACATTGCGGTACAGTACTACCGTATCGCGGTACACAGTGAATCGAGGGGAACCGAACATGCCGACCATCCGCGGCGTTGCCTTCCGCGACAGCAATCTGCACAACAGCATGGGGCTGGAGTTTTACGACCTGTCGCACCCATGGGGACTGGGCCAGCCGTGCTGGCCGTACTTCGAGGATGTGAAGATCGAGCGGCTGCACACCATGGCGAAGTCCGGGGTGCTGACGCAGCGGATCATCACGGTGATGC
>JAJYTX010000218.1 GCA_021792815.1 Pseudomonadota bacterium | reverse complement strand
GAACCAGCACGATGGCCAGGAACTCCGCTTCGGTGAGCAGCCAGATGGCCGCCGAGTTGACGAAGGTGAACACCAGGAACAGCGCCGAGTAGACCGGGTTGCGGGCGGTGATCACACCCAGGGCGCCCACGACCAGCAGAGTGGCGAACACGTAGAAGAGGATTTCGACTAGCACGGCTGTGGCCTCACCGGTAAGGCGCATCGGCCGCCTTGTCGACGGCGATGAGGGACTCGTAGCGATCTCCGACCGCGAGCAGCTTGTCCTTGCTCATGATGTTCTCGCCGCGGTTTTCCATGTGGTACTCGTGGATCCGCGTGAGCACGATGGCATCCACGGGGCAGGCTTCCTCGCAGAAACCACAATAGATGCACTTGAACAGGTCGATGTCGTAGCGGGTCGTGCGCCGCGTGCCATCCTCGGACACGTCGGAATCGATCGTGATGCAGGTCGCCGGACAGACCGTCTCGCACAGCTTGCAGGCGATGCAGCGCTCCTGCCCGTTGGCGTAACGGCGCAGCGCGTGCAGTCCGCGAAAACGCGGCGACTGCGGCGCCTTCTCTTCCGGATAGTTGAGCGTGTACTTGCGCGTGAAGAAGGTGCGCGCCGTGACGGACATCCCCTTCAGGAGATCCGGCATCGTGAATGTCTTCAGCGGATTGGCCATCGCCTCCTCCTTCAGTGGAACCAGGGCCTGGCCCACGGTCCGACATGGATCGCCGCCATCAGCATCTCGGCGCCGAGCCATACCAGGGTCACGGGAATCAGGGCCTTCCAGCCGAGGCGCATGATCTGGTCATAGCGGTAGCGCGGGAACGTCGCGCGGAACCACAGGAACAGGAACAGGAACGCGAACACCTTCAGGCCCAGCCAGAAGAAGCTCGGCGTACCGAGCACCGTCGCGCCGACGAGCGGATAGCCCGCGAACGGCGACAGCCAGCCGCCGAAAAAGAACACCGCGGTCAGCGTCGCGATGAGGATCATGTTGGCGTACTCGGCCAGGAAGAACAGCGCGAACGCGATTCCGGAGTACTCCACATGGAAGCCCGCGACGATCTCGGACTCGCCTTCGGCGACGTCGAAGGGCGCGCGATTGGTCTCGGCGACACCCGAGATGAAATAGACGATGAACAGCGGAAACAGCCAGAACCAGTTCCAGGCGAGGAAGCCCCCCCGCTGGTGGCCGACGATGGTGCCGAGATTCATGCTGCCGGCCGCCATCAGCACGCCGACCAGCGCGAAGCCCATGGCGATCTCGTAGGCGACCATCTGCGCCGCCGAGCGCATCGCTCCGAGCATCGCGTACTTGGAGTTCGCCGACCAGCCGGCAAGAATGATGCCGTAGACGCCCATCGACGACAGCGCCAGCAGATAGAGCAGCCCGGCGTTGGCCTTGGAGACGACCAGATCGGGCGAGAGCGGAATCACCGCCCAGGCGGCCAGCGCCGGCACCAGCGCCAGCACCGGGGCCAGGCGGAACAGGAACCTGTTGGCCCGCGTTGGAATCACCACTTCCTTGGTCAGCAGCTTCACCACGTCGGCAAACGGCTGGCCGAAGCCCGGCAGAAGGCCGAAGATGCGCACCCGGTTAGGCCCCCGGCGCAACTGCATCCAGCCGATGACCTTGCGCTCCCACAGGGTCAGGAACGCGACGCACAGGATGACCACCACGGTGATGATCACGATCCACACCGTGGTACGGACAACCGCGGGGAGCCCGCCCCACAGCATGCTCAATTGGGCGATTTGAGTGTGCATTCAGTAGGTCACCGCAGGTGTACGCCCCTCGCGCGTCTTCTGCAGCGAGGCAGCACGGCGCACGAGCGCATCGATCCGGTACATCGGAACGTCCACTACCGTTGCGGTGGCGCCTTCCGGGACCACCGCAAGCGCTCCGGCGTAGGCCGGCGCCGAGTAAGCGCTCGAGCCGCCGCACCGCCCGGCGATCTCGTCCCGGACGGCCTCGGACGACTGATAGTCGAAGCCGTCGAGATCGAGCAGGGTTCCGAGTACCCGCAGGATCTTCCAGGCCGGACGCGCCTCGCCGAGCGGCACCGCCGCTCCGGTCTGGCTCTGCCACAGCCCCTCGAGATTGACGTAGGTGCCGGAGGTTTCCGCGAAGGTGCCCGCGGGCAGCAGCACGTGCGCCACCTCTCGCAGCACATCACTGGCGAACGGCGTGACCGCCACCACGAATTCCGCCTGCGCGAGCGTGCGCTGAGCATCGGCACCCGCGGCGTCCAACCACGGTTCCGTGCCGAGCAGCAGATAGGACTGCAGCGCACGCGAGAGCATCCCGGCCGCGGTGAGCCCCGGCGAACCCGCCGGCCGCCCGCCGGCTTCGCGGTGCGGCACGGCACCGGCGAGATATGCGCCGGCGGCATTGGCCCCTTCGGCGAGGATCCCGAACGAGGCACCGCTCACCTGTGCGATCGCGGCGCCGAGCGCACGCAGCTCCGCGAAGCGTGGATGGCGCAGCGCGAGCGCTCCGAGCCACACCGCGCGTTTCTCGCCCTGAGCGAGCGCCGCGGCCACCGCCCGGTGCTGCGCTCCGATCGTGACGGCCTGCACGGCCTGCGCGAGGTGGGCAGGGACTGGACGGGCGGCCGCTTGTGCCGCCGCGCCGAGTATGCCCGCGAGGTGGGCCACCAGGGCCGAGGGCGCCGCCTCGAGGTACTCGGCCACCGGGAAGTGATAGGGGAAAACCGCCGGATTGACCAGTGCCACCTTGGCCCCGAGCCCGGCCGCCTTGCGCACCCGGTGCGCCAGGATCGGCAGCTCGCGGCGCAGGTTCGAACCGACGATCAACAGCCCATGGAGCGAATCGATCTCGGCGATGCGCATCCCCAGGTTGGGAAACAGCGGATCCGCGCCCTGATCGCGGAAGTCGCTCTGGCGCAGCCGGCAGTCGATGTTACCCGAACCGAGTCCGCGGGCGATACGTGCGGCGAGGTACAGCTCCTCGAGCGTGCTCGAGGCACTCGCGAGCACCCCGAGCGAGGCGGCGCGCGCCCGCAGCGCCTCGGCGGTCCTGGCGAGGGCGGTTTCCCAGTCGGTTTCAACCCATTGCGCACCGTCGCGGACCATCGGGCGGCTGATGCGCTCCGGGCTGTAGATGCCCTCGTAGCTGAACCGGTCGCGATCGGCGATCCATACCTCGTTGATCGCCTCGTTCTGGCGCGGCACCACGCGCATCACCCGGCCGCGCAGCACGTGGCCGAACAGGTTGCTGCCCGCTCCGTCGTGCGGCGAGACGAGCGGCACGGCGTTCATCTCCCAGGCCCGCGCAGTGAAGCGATACGGCTTGGAAACCAGCGCCCCGACCGGGCACAGGTCGATCACGTTGCCCGACAGCTCGTGGTCGACCGTGCTTTCGACGTAGCGGCGAACCTTCATCTGCTCTCCGCGGCCGACCATGCCGAGCTCCTGGATCCCGGCGATGTCCTCGGTGAAGCGGATGCAGCGGGTGCAGTGAATGCACCGTGTCATGTCGGTGGCAATCAGAGGACCGAGGTTCTCATCCGCAACCGAACGCTTGCGCTCGTGGAAGCGCGAATAGTCACGGCCAAAGCCGAGCGACAGGTCCTGCAGTTCGCACTCCCCGCCCTGGTCGCAGATCGGGCAGTCGAGCGGGTGGTTGATCAGCAGGAACTCCATCACCGCACGCTGCGCCCCGATCGCCTTCGGCGAGCGGGTGAAGATCTTCATGCCGTCCATGACCGGCGTGGCGCAGGCGGGCAGCGGCTTCGGCGCCTTTTCAACCTCGACCAGGCACATGCGGCAATTGGCCGCCACCGGCAGCTTCTCGTGATAACAGAAGCGCGGGATGTACTCGCCGTTGGCGTCGGTGACGCGGATGATCATCTCGCCCTTGCGGGCCTTGACGGGCTTGCCGTTGATCTCGATGTTGACGAATTCTTCAGCCATGTTACGCCGCCGCCGCTCCGAGCTGATCCTCGACCAGGCTGCGCCCGCCGTGATCGATCATGTATTCGAACTCGTGCCGGTAGTGCTTGAGGAAGCTCTGCACCGGCCATGCCGCCGCATCTCCGAGCGCACAGATGGTATGACCCTCGATGCGGTTGGCCACATCGAGCAGCAGAGTCAGTTCCTCGCGGCGCGCCTCGCCGGCGAGGATTCTGCGGACGATGCGGTTCATCCAACCCGTGCCTTCACGGCAGGGCGTGCACTGGCCGCAGGACTCGGCCATGTAGAACCGCGAGATGCGCTCGAGCACCCGCACCATGCAGGTGGTCTCGTCCATGACGATGACCGCCGCCGAGCCGATCGCCGATCCCACGGCGCGCAGCGAGTCGTAGTCCATGTTGACCTTGAGCATCGCCTCGCCCGGCACCACCGGCACCGAGCTGCCCCCCGGAATCACCGCCTTGAGCTTTCTGCCGCCGCGCACTCCGCCGGCGAGCGCCAGCAGGTCCGCGAACGGCGTGCCGAGCGGCAGCTCGAAGTTGCCGGGCTTGGCCACGTGGCCCGATACGGAGAAAATCACCGTGCCGCCCGAATTGGCCGGCCCCAGCGCCGCGAACCACTGCGGACCCTTGCGCAGAATGGTCGGCACCGATGCATAGCTCTGCGTGTTGTTGATCGTCGTCGGCTGACCGTACAGACCGAAGTTGGCGGGAAACGGCGGTTTGAAACGCGGCCGGCCCGGCTTGCCCTCGAGGGACTCGAGAAGCCCGGTTTCCTCGCCGCAGATGTAAGCGCCTGCGCCGACGAAGGTGTGCAGATCGAAATCGACACCGCTGCCGCGGATGTTCCTGCCGAGCAGACCGGCCTGGTAGGCTTCCTTCAGCGCCTGCTCGAACCTCGGCACCGGCTCGCCCAGGAACTCCCCGCGGATGTAGTTGTAACCCACCGTGGAGTTGGTGGCGTAGCCGGAGATCGCCATCCCCTCGATCACCGCATGCGGGTTGTAGCGCAGAATGTCGCGGTCGTGACAGGTGCCGGGCTCGCTCTCGTCGGAGTTGCACACCATGTACTTCTGCACCGGCGAATTGCGCGGCATGAAGCTCCACTTCGTGCCGGTCGGGAAGCCCGCCCCTCCCCGGCCGCGCAGACCGGAAGCCTTCACCGCCTCGATGATCTGCTCGCGTGGCGGCTTCTCGGCGAGGATCTTTTCCCAGGCGTCGTAGCCGCCGATCCGGCGATAGGTCGACAGCTCCCACGAGCACTCGAGCGACAGCGGCTCGAACACCACCAGATTCATCTTTTCGGGATTGACGGCCATGGCGCTACTTCAGCTCATCGAGGATCTGATCGAGCTTCTCGGGAGTGAGGTGCTCGTGGTACACATGATCCACCATCATCATCGGCGCGCCGGTGCACGCCGCGAGGCACTCGTGCTCGTCCTTGAGGAAGATCCGCCCGTCGGGCGTGCTCTCGTCGAGTTTGATGCCTAGCTTGCGCTCGGCGTGCTTCACCAGCTCGTCGGCCCCGTTGAGCATGCACGAGATATTGGTGCAAATGCTGACGTGGTGGCGCCCGCAGGCATGGGTCTCGAGCATCGAGTAGAAGCTCGCCACCTCGTACACCTGAATCGGCGGCAGCGACAGATAGGCGGCCACCGCATCCATCAGCTGCTTGGTGAGGTGACCGTGGTTCTGCTCCTGCGCCGCGCGCAGCGCCGCGATGCACGCCGATCGCTGCCGTCCCGGGGGGAACTTCGCCACCCAGTGATCGATCTGC
>JAJYTX010000217.1 GCA_021792815.1 Pseudomonadota bacterium | reverse complement strand
GACCAGCCTGCCGACCAGCGGAGTGAGCAGGATCGCCAGCACCCCGACGGGGGCGAGAATGAGGCCGGCGAGCGTGGCGGTATAGCCCATGTACTGCTGCAGCCACAGAGGCAACAGCACCACGTTGCCGAAGAACAGCCCGTAGCCGAGGGACATCGCCACGGAGCTCACCAGGAAATTGCGCCCCCCGAACAGATGCAGATCCACGACCGGGTGCTTGTCGGTCAGTTCCCAGACGATGAACACCGCGAATGCGATCGCCGCGACGATGGCCAGGGCGACGATGAACGGGGAGCCGAACCAGTCGAGATCCTTGCCCTTGTCGAGCATGATCTGCAGCGCGCCGACCCACAACACCAGCAGGCCGAGCCCCACGACGTCGATGGGCAGCCGCGCAGTGGGCGTCTCGCGGCGCCGGTAGACGGACCACGCCACCAGGACGGACACGATGCCGACCGGCACGTTGATGTAGAAGATCCAGGGCCAGGAAATGTTGTCCGTGATCCAGCCGCCGAGCACCGGTCCCACCACCGGAGCGACCAGCGTCGTCATCGACCACACCGCGAGCGCCGCGCCGGCTTTCGCCTTCGGATAACTCGAGAGCAGCAACGCCTGCGACAGCGGGATCATGGGCCCGGCCACCAAGCCCTGCAGGGCGCGAAACAGCACCAGCGCACCGAACGTCGGCGCCAGCCCGCAGAGCATCGAGGACAGCACGAACAGCAGCGTCGAGGCGGTGAACAGCCGCACCTGGCCGATACGGCGGGTCAGCCAGCCGGTGAGCGGCATGGAGATGGCGTTGGCGACCGCGAACGACGTGATGACCCAGGTGCCCTGATCGGGCGAGACGCCGAGGTCACCGGCGATCGCCGGGATCGACACGTTGGCGATCGACGTGTCGAGCACGTTCATGAACGTCGCCAGAGACAGGGCGAGCGTTCCGAGAACGACCGCCATGCCCTCGAGCGGGGGCAGCGCCACGCTGCCACCTGCCTGCGGCGGCGTCGGGGTCTCATCCGGGTCCCGCGCCAGTGCTGGTTCCTGCCCCACGATGCGCGCTCCGGTCAGTACATCCAGCGAGCCTTGGCGAGCCTCCGGGACATCGACGCCAGAGGCCCGACGGCGGCCGCCCCAGTGTCAGACACGACGCGCGTCGTCGGGCGGCTGCCGCTCGCAGCGTCCGTGCCCCCCTGCGCGTCCTCGGAATGCGTCCCCGGCGAGCGACCGAAGCCCGGGTCGTTGGCGGCGATGATCTGCCGCACTGCCTGCTCCGCCTGCGCATCCGCCGTGCGGAACACGCGTGTGGAGTCATCCGGACCGGCGTTCGCCACCTCAGGCAGCCTCGGGGCGCGGTCATGACGCACATCGACGTACGCCCGCATGGACAGCCCGATTTCCAGCGGATGCGCACCGAGCTCCCGCGGATCGAGCGCGATACGCACCGGCACGCGCTGCACGATCTTGATCCAGTTGCCCGTGGCATTCTGCGCCGGCAGGAGCGCGAACGCCGCTCCGGTCCCGGCCCCGAACCCCACCACGTGACCGTGGAACACCACACCGTCGCCATACAGGTCCGAGACCAGCCTCACCGGCTGCCCCACCCGCACGTCAGCGAGCTGCGATTCCTTGAAGTTGGCGTCGACCCAGACCTGGTTCAGAGGCACGATCGACATCAGCGGCGCGCCCGGGGCCACCTGCTCGCCGAGCTGCACGTTGCGCTTGGCAACGAAGCCCGACACCGGCGCCGGCAGCACCGTGCGGGCATAAGTCAGGTAGGCGGCATGCACGGCCGCGGCCGCGGCCCGCACCGCCGGGTTGTCGGCGACGGTCGTGTCATCGACCCAGG
Organism: Pseudomonadota bacterium; assembly: GCA_021792815.1. The sequence goes on along the minus strand of JAJYTX010000217.1, from coordinate 3,891 downwards.
CGCGGTCCGCGGCGAGCTGCTGCTGCGCGGCCAACAGGGCGGCCCGCGCGGCCCTCACCGCATCGTGCGCGTGCTGCAGCGCTTCGCGGGAGATCGCCCCGGTGCTCGCCAGATGGGCCCGACGCGCATAGTCGGACTGCACCTCGGCGAGAGCCGTCCGGCGCACCTGCACGTTCGCCTGCAGCTCATGGGTGGTCGCAAAGAGATTGCGCACCTGGCGCACCGTCCTCGCCAGCTGCGCCTCGCTCCGCTGCAACGCCACCCTGGCATCGGTCGGGTCCAGGCGCACCAGCGGCTGTCCCGCCTCGACGAACTGTGTGTTGTTGGCATCGATGGCCACCACCGTGCCGGAGATGCGCGGCGTGATCTGCACCACGTTGCCGTTGACGTAGGCATCGTTCGTGTATTCGACATAACGCGCATACCGCGCCCAGTACACACCGTACCCGGCGCCAGCGATGAGACAGACCACGGCGATCACCGTCAGCCAACGCGCCCTGGGAGTCTTCCAGAGCGAACCGCATTTCGATGCTGTGCTGCTCGTCATGACGTGCAACTCCCCGGCAGGACCGGCTTGAGCCGCCTGTCTGATTGCCGTGGCGAAAGATGCCTAGGCAGGCTTTGACCCGAAAACATGACTCCGTCCCGCCTCATCCCACATTGTCCAGCATGCGCACCAGGAATTCCTTCAATTGCCGCGCTTCGTCCCGAGAGAAGCCGCGTAGAAACCGGTTCTGAACCGCCACCGACACCTGCATCATCTTCGGGTAAGCCGCCTGACCGGCCTCGGTCACCTCCAGGTAGATCAGGCGCCGATCCTTCATGCAGCGGACCCGGCGCACCAGGCCCTTGCTCTCCAGCCGATCGATCATCCGGGTCATGGCGCCGGCGTCGTACGACAGCTCCTTGCACAGGTCCGATGCCGACTTCCGGTTGCCGGCCCCGACCAGCCGCACCACCACCATGAATTGCGCGGCGGTGACCCCCAGGGAGGACAGGTACGGCTCAGCCGCCAACCCCCGCTCGAGTGCGGCCAGAAGCTCGATCTTTAGCCGGGTCGCGAGGTAGCCGATGCTCTCACGCGGCTCATAGGTGTCGACGTCGTAGATATTCACCAAGGTTGCTCTCTGGACCCATCCCCCGTAAGAGGTAGCGCAGATAATACTTGCCTAGGCTGCCGTTGTCCAGGCAGCTGTTGAGAATTGTGAAGGAAGCGCTCCTGGACCACCCGTGGACGGCCTGACTCAGACCGGGACGGCTTCCCGGGCCGCCAATGACCCGAGACTGTCACAGAGGGGCGCGATCATGGGCTCCTGGAAAGAGGACACCCATGAGCCCTGAGATCACACCCAGCCGCTGGCAGGCGGCTTTATCGGCAGCGGCACAGCAGACGCTGGCGGTGCGCTGGCGCACCACCCTGGAAGCCCTGCGGGCCGCCCAGCTCAGGTACCGCGCCTTGTATTCGGCTGAGCGGACCGATATCCGGGCGCTGCGCCGAGCCGCCAAGCGGATCTACGATCTCGAGCAACTGCGGACGGTGCTCGCGACCGAGTTCGGCGACAGCCGTCCCTGGCCCCCAGGGTCCGTGCGGCCCGGCCCCGACCTCGACACCCGGGCGGCGCTCAGTACCCCGCGGCGAGCCCCGCAGGACGGCGGCGATCATTGGCGCCCTCGAGCAGGTGGGTCCTGGGGTTGACCAGGATGGCCTCGTCCGCTCCCCATGACTGAAGGATCTTGAACCGATAGCCCATCGCCTCGAGGCGCCGCTGCACCTGCGGGCTCATCAGACCGGGCTCGGCGAACACCAGGTCCGGATACCACTGCATGTGCACGCGCGGCGCATTCACCGCCTGCTGCATGTTCATCCCGAAATCGACGACGTTGAGAAAGCTCTCGAGCGTGGTGGAAATGATCGTCGAGCCGCCCGGACTGCCGGTCACCATGAACAGGCGCTTGCCGCGCAGCACGATGGTGGGGGCCATGGAGCTCAACGGCCGCTTGCCCGGCTCGATCTGATTGGCCTTGCCCTGCACCAGGCCGAAGGAGTTCGGCACGCCCGGCTTGGAGGTGAAATCGTCCATCTCGTTGTTGAGGAAAAAGCCCGTATCGCCGGCAATCTGTCCCAGTCCGAACAGGTAATTGGCCGTGTACGTGACGCCGACCGCGTTGCCGTACCGGTCGACGATCGAGTAGTCCGTCGTATCGGTGCCCTCGTAGGGGCCGAGACTGCCCCGGATCCCGACCGACGGCGTGGCGGCATCCGGCCGGATGCTGGCGCGCAGCCGCGCGGCGTGCCGGGCCGACAGCAGCCGCGTGATCGGGTTGTGCACGAAGGCCGGATCGCCGAGATAGGTGTTGCGGTCGGCGAACGCGCGCCGCTCGGCCTCGATCAGGTAATGCAGGCTGTTCACCGAGCCGTAGCCCCACTTCGAGAACGGATAGGGCCGGATGATCTGCAGGATCTCGCAGATCGTCACACCGCCGGAGCTCGGCGGCGGATCGGACAGCACGGTATAGCCGTGGTAGCGGCACTCGATGGGCTTCGCCCACTGCACCGTGTAATCGGCGAAATCCTTCATCGAGAGAATCCCGCCATGCGCGCGGCTCGCGGCCACGATCGCCCGCGCGATCGGTCCGCGATAGAACGCGCGGCTTCCCTCGCGCGCGATCAATTCCAGGGTCCGTGCCAGCTGTGGCTGGCGCAACCGCTCGCCGGCGACGTAGGGCTTGCCGTGGTGCAGGAAAATCGCCGCGACGTTGGCGTGTCGGGCGAAGTCCCGCACCCGCGTATCGAGAATGTTGACATCACCCTGCTCGAGCACATAGCCCTCGCGCGCCAGGCGTATCGCCGGGGCCATCACCTTCTGCCGGCTCAGGGTGCCGTAGCGGCGCAGCGCGGTATCCAGCCCCAGCACCGTGCCCGGCACTCCGACGGCGAGGTAGGTCTGGGTGCTCAAACCGGGCACGACCTGCCCCGCGGCGTTCTGATACAGCGTCGGGGTCGCTTTCAGCGGCGCCTTCTCCCGAAAGTCGAGAAACACCGTGCGGCCGCTCGCCAGATGAATCATCATGAAGCCGCCGCCGCCGATGTTGCCGCAGCACGGGTGGACCACCGCCAGCGCATAACCGACCGCGACCGCGGCATCGACCGCGTTGCCGCCCTCCTTCAGGATCCGCAGCCCCACCTCGCTCGCCAGGTGCTGCGCGGTGACCACCATCGCGTGGCGCGCGATCACCGGCCGGGCGTTCGCCAGCGCTGCCACGGTGGTCGGCGGGGCGCTCGAGTCGAGCGCCTGGCCGGGAATGATGGACCGCGAGGAAACGCCGCCGGCCTGCGCCACGGGCAGGGCCACGAGAACGGCCATCACCATCCCAGCCAGATGAGTCTTGCGTCTCGGCATCGTGTGCACCCTTCTGCATCAGCAGCTCGGGAGTGTTACAGATCAGGGCCGAGAGCACCAGCGATGCGCCGCCGCGCCGCGGCCGGCCGCGACAGCGGCCATCGCGATGCGCGGCTCACCCAACATGACAGGGCGCGCCGCCGCGCGGCGTGACCGAGCCACCCGCCCCGCGCGCCCAGGCCCGCCGAGACTTGCGACCCCATGCGCGCCGATGCACAATCCGCCGCAGCAATCAATGCCTGTCAATGCGGTCCCCTGCCGGGGATCCCGGCCCCTCTCGCGGGACCGCTGCCGAGGAATGCCCGATGACGTTAAAGACCCTCGCCGGCGCGATCGGCGCCGCGCTCTCGCTCGTTCTGCCGCTGCGCGCCGCCCGGGCCGAGCCCGCCCCCGGTCCGCTGCAGGCGCTGATCCGCTTCCCGAGCATCCACGGGCGCACCGTGGTGTTCGAAGCCGGCGGCGCGGTCTGGAAAGACTCGGTGCACGGCGG
>JAJYTX010000216.1 GCA_021792815.1 Pseudomonadota bacterium | reverse complement strand
CCCGCGGCTCTATGAGACGCCGCTGTGGGTTGCTGCTGAGCAGCGCATCCAGCGCCTGCTGCTCGCTGCGCCCGGTTCTGGCTTGAATGTTGCCGAGCGCCTGTTTCACGATGTCCGTGTCGGTGTAGCCGGGACAGACCGCATTCACCGTGATGTTGCGTGTCGCGAATTCCAATGCCAATGCGCGTGTCAGACCGACGAGGCCGTGTTTGGAGGCCGCGTACGCCGATATGTAGGCCGCGCCGCGCAGGCCAGCGGTGCTGGCGATATTGACGATCCGTCCGAAACCTCCCTGCAGCATGTCCGGCACCGCCTCACGGCAGCAGAGATAGCTGCCGGTCAGGTTTACCGCGAGCACCCGGTTCCACAATGCCTCGTCGGTGTCGGTGAATTTCGCCGCGGGCGCCAGGCCCGCATTGTTGATGAGTATCTGCACCGGACCAAACCTGCGGCGCGCGGCGGCGAAGGCTTCCCTGACCGACGTCGAATCGGCAACGTCCGCGCGAATCGGCATGGTCCGATCGGCGGCACCGGCTTGATCCGAGACCTCTGCGAGCCGCGTGGTATCCCGCCCGAGCAGCGAGACGCGCGCACCCTCTGCGGCGAGCGCCGCGGCGATGGCGGCGCCGATCCCGCGGCCGGCGCCCGTGACCACCGCATGCCGACCCGCCAGAGTGGCGGAGTGCTCAGTCATGGAAGGCGCTGTCGGGGTTTGGTGCGGTGGCATTGAGCTGAGCGGCGCGCTCGAAGTTGCGCTCCAGCTGCTGCTTGCCGGAAAGGTACTGCTCGGGCCACCACTGTGCCCGGTAGCCCTGTCGGGCTGCCGCCTCCAGGGTCCAGGCGGGGTTGGCGAGGTGCGGGCGGGCCAGGGCGCACAGGTCGGCCCGTCCGGCGGCGATGATGGAATTGACGTGGTCGGGCTCGTAGATATTGCCGACCGCCAGGGTGGCGATGCCGATCTCGTTGCGCACGGTATCGGCAAACGGGGTCTGCCACATCCGCCCGTAGACCGGCTGCTGCCAGGGGACGGTCTGGCCGGTGGAGACGTCGATCAGATCGACGCCGGTATCCTTGAAGGCGCCGGCGATGAGCAGCAGATCCGCGCCCGACAGCCCCCCATCGGCCCAGTCGGTGGCCGAGATGCGCACCGAGAGCGGTTTCTCGGCCGGCCAGGCCGCGCGCACCGCGCTGAGGACCTCGAGCGGGAAGCGCAGCCGGGCGCGCACATCGCCGCCGAACGCGTCGGTGCGTCGGTTGGTGAGCGGGGAGAGGAAGGACGCCAGCAGGTACCCGTGGGCCATGTGCAGCTCGAGCATGTCAAAGCCAGCTGCCACGGCCAGGCGAGTGGAGCGTACGAACGCCTCGCGCACCTGCTCCATGTCCGCACGGGTCATCTCGCGCGGCGTGGCGCTGATGCCCTCCAGGTACGGCAGGGCCGAGGGGGCGAGCAGCGGCCAGTTGCCCGAGGGCAGCGGCCGGTCCATCTCCTGCCAGCCGAGCTGGGTGGAGCCCTTGCGCCCGGCGTGCCCGAGCTGCAGGCAGATCCTGGCCGGCGAGCGGCTATGCACGAACTCGACGATCCGGCCCCAGGCCTCGCGCTGCGTCTCGTTCCACAGGCCCGTGCAGCCCGGGGAGATGCGTCCCTCGGGGCAGACGCAGGTCATCTCCGTGTACACCAGGCCTGCCCCGCCCAGGGCGCGCTCGCCGTAGTGCACCAGATGCCACTCGTCGGGAACCCCGTCGCTCGCCGAGTACTGCGCCATCGGGGAGACCACCACGCGGTTGGCGAGCTGCATCTGCCGCAGCCTGAACGGCAGAAACATCGGCGGACGGGCTTCGCCGAGGCCGCTCCGGCTGGCGAGCCAGCGCTCGTAGCGCTCGACGAACTGCGGGTCGCGGGTCTTGAGATTCTCGTGCCCGATGCGCTGGCTGCCGGTGAGCAGACTGTAAGCGAACTGCTCCGGGGGCAGGTGCGCGTAGCGCTCGACGTTCTCGAACCACTCCATGCGGTTGCGGGCCGGGTTCTGGATCTTCAGCGCCTCGACGCTGCGTTCCGCGTGATAGGCCTGCAGGGCCTGCTCAAGGCCCTGGCCGGCCGCCACGTGGCGGGTCAGGCAGATGGCATCCTCCATGGCGAGCTTCGTGCCCGAGCCGATCGAAAAGTGCGCCGTATGGGCCGCATCGCCGATCAGCACCAGCTTGCCGTGATGCCAGCGGCGGCAGTTGACGCGGTTGAAGTTCAGCCAGGCCGAGCCGCGCAGGTGTCCGGCGTTGCTCTGCAGGCGGTGGCCCTCCAGATAGCGCCCGAAGAGCCCTTCGCAGAAGGCGATCGACTCGGCGGTGTCGCACCGGTCCAGGCCGTGCGCCTTCCAGACTTCCTCGGGGGTCTCCACGATTACCGTCGACAGATCGTCGCTGAACTGGTACGCATGCATCTGAAACCAGCCGTGCGCGGTCTGCTCGAAGGCGAAGGTGAAGGCGCCGAAGGTATGGGTGGTGCCGAGCCAGATGTAGCGGCAGGCGCGCCGGTCGATGTCCGGCTCGAACGCCTCGGCATGACGGCTGCGCAGCTTGCTGTTCACCCCGTCGGCGGCCACGATCAGGTCGGCATCGGCGAACCGCCGCTCATCGTCGAATTCCTGCTGAAAATGCAGCTCCACACCGAGCTCGCGGGCGCGTGACTGCAGCTGCAGCAGCAGCCGCTTGCGGCTGATGCCGCAGAAACCGTGCCCGCGGCTGACGAAACGCCGGCCGCGAAAGTGGATCTCGATATCGTCCCAGTGGTGAAACCCCGAGACGATCGCCTCGTGCGAGGGCGCATCGGCGGCCCGGAAGTTCTCCAGCGTCCGGTCGGAGAACACCACGCCCCAGCCGAAGGTGTCGTCCGGGCGGTTGCGCTCGTAGACCTCGACCCGCGCCTCCGGCAGCGCCTTGCGCAGCAAAATCGCGCTGTACAGACCGGCAGGGCCGCCGCCCAGGCAGACAATTCGCTTCATGGCAGGGAGCTCTCCCACTTTTCCGGTATCGTTCGCAGCACGGCTGTGTTATAGTTCCATATGCTTGAGGTGTCAAATAATTGTGATGCTTGAGGGTTCGCGTCATGCAGAGAGAAGTCAAGACGTCCGAGGCTCAGATCCTTGCGCAGCTCGTCCGGGGCATCGGCAGCGGCGGGATCCGCGTCGTCGATCTCACGGTGCCGCTCGAGCCCTCGACGGCGACCATCCAGCTGCCGCCGCCGTTCGCGCCGTCGAAGCCGTTCTCTCTCGAGGAAATCTCGCGCTACGATGAACGGGGACCCGCCTGGTACTGGAACAATTTCACGTGTGGCGAACACACCGGCACCCACTTCGATGCCCCCGTGCACTGGGTCACCGGCAAGGATTATCCGCAGAATGCCACGCACAGCATCCCGGTCGATCGCTTCATCGGCCCGGCTTGTGTCATCGACGTGTCGGGGCAGGTCAGCCAGAACGCCGATTTCCTGCTGACGCAGGCGCTCGTGGAAGACTGGGAGCGCAAGTACGGCCGGATCCCGTCGCATGCGTGGGTGCTCATTCGCACTGATTGGTCCAAGCGCCAGGACCCGCAACAGTTCCTGAATATCGGCGCCGATGGACCGCATACGCCGGGTTTCCATCCGCAATGCGTGCCGTTTCTGGCGCGCGAGCGGGATATTCTCGGCGTGGGCGTCGAGACGGTCGGCACCGATGCGGGGCAGGCTGGCGGGTTCGAGCCGATGTTTCCCTGTCATACGATCATGCATGGCTCGAATCGTTTCGGGCTCGCGAGCCTCACCAATCTCGACCAGCTGCCGCCGGTAGGCGCGGTGGTCATCGCCCCGCCGCTGAAGATCGTCAATGGCTCGGGCAGCCCGCTGCGGGTGCTGGCGCTCGTGCCGGCGTGATCCGACTATCGGAGTAGCGTCATGGCCGAGCGATCGTTTGCCAAAGAAGTCCAATCTCTGCGGCTCGGCTCCGGCGCGGAGTTTCGCGGCGAGGGGATCCTCGCGGTCACCAAGGCACTCCTTCAATCCGGCGTCGCCTATGTCGGTGGCTATCAGGGCTCGCCCATTTCCCACCTCATGGACGTTCTGGCGGATGCAGAGGACATCCTGAGCGAACTGGGAGTGCACTTCGAAGCGAGTGCATCGGAGGCCACCGCCGCGGCCATGCTCGCCGCCTCCATCAACTACCCGCTGCGGGGCGCGGTGACCTGGAAGTCGACGGTCGGCACCAATGTGGCCTCGGATGCGCTCGCGAACCTGGCCTCCGCCGGTGTCACGGGCGGGGCCCTGATCATTCTCGGGGAGGATTACGGCGAGGGCGCGAGCATCATGCAGGAGCGCACCCATGCCTTCGCCATGAAGTCGCAGATGTGGCTCCTCGATCCCCGGCCGCACCTGCCCGAGATCGTCCGGGCGGTGGAGCGGGGCTTCGAGCTCTCCGAAGCGAGCCACACGCCGGTGATGCTGATGCTGCGTGTCCGGGCATGTCACGTGTACGGTCACTTCAGCGCCAAGGACAACCAGCGGCCGCCGTTCTCCGTCGACGATGCGCTCAAGGCGCCTTCCAGAGACTACGGACGGATCATTCTGCCGCCTTCGATCTTCGCGCAGGAGCGTCAGAAAATCGCGGAGCGATACCCCGCCGCGGTGCATTTCATCGCCGAACACCGCATGAATGAGCTCATCGAGACCGAGGCGGCCGACGTCGGCATCGTGCTGCAGGGCGGACTGTACAACCATGCGTTGCGCGCCCTCGAGCTGCTCGGCTGCGCCGACGTGTTCGGGGCCAGCCGGATCCCTCTGTACGTGCTCAACGTCACCTATCCTCTGATTCCCGAGGAATGGCTGAGATTCTGCAGCGGCAAGCGCGCGGTTCTCGTCGTTGAGGAAGGCCAGCCGGAGTTCATCGAGCAGGCGGCAAGCCAGATCCTGGGCAAGCATGCGGTGCAGGCCCGTCTGCTCGGCAAGGGCATTCTGCCGATGCACGGCGAGTACACGGTGGATGTGCTTCGCAAAGGCTTCGCCGAGTTCATCGCGCGCTTCTCACCGGGCCTGCGCCCCGGGCATGCGGCTCCTGACGGCGTGAGCGAGGCGCCGCTCGTGCTGGCCGGGCGTCTCGCCGGGCTCATTCCACCGCGGCCGTCCGGGCTGTGCACGGGATGTCCGGAGCGGCCGTTCTTCGCGGCCATGAAGCTGCTGCAGCGCGAGATGGGACCACTGCACATCAGCGCGGACATCGGCTGCCATTCATTCGCGACGCTGCCCCCGTTCAACATGGGCAACAGCATCATGGGCTACGGCCTGGGGGCGGCCGGTGCGTCGGCGTTTCACAGCCGTGCCGGCCGTCGCGCCGTCGCCGTCATGGGAGATGGTGGGTTCTGGCACAACGGGTTGACGAGCGGCGTGGGTAATGCCGTATTCAACCGGCACGACGATCTCACCGTCATCATCGACAACAATTACTCCGCGGCGACCGGCGGCCAGGACATCCCGTCGTCTCGTGCCGCCAATCCGCATCGGGCGGGCAACCACTCGATCGCCGATGCGGTGCGGGGCGTCGGCGTGAAGTGGGTCCGGCAGACCCGTACCTACGACATGCGGCAGACGCTCAAAGTGCTGCGCGAGGCCCTGACGAGCGGCGTGCGGGGTCCGAAGGTGATCGTCGCCGAGGGCGAATGCCAGCTCAACCGGCAACGGCGGGTCAAGCCGCTGATGAGGCAGGCCATCCGCGAGGGCAGGCGCGTGGTGCGCGAACGCTTCGGCGTCGACCC
>JAJYTX010000215.1 GCA_021792815.1 Pseudomonadota bacterium | reverse complement strand
CCGGTCGCGCTCGATGACCGCTGTGCCCACCGGTCCTTCCCGCTTTCCTCCGGCAGGCTGGACGGCGACGGCATCGTCTGCGGCTATCACGGCTTCCGCTACGATTCGGCCGGCGACTGCATCGAGATTCCCTCCCAGGCGAAGTGTCCGAAGGGCATCGGCGTGCGCGCCTACCCGCTGATCGAGCAGGGACCGCTGGTGTGGATCTGGATGGGGGACCCGCTGCTGGCCGACAAGGCGGGGATCCCGCCTCTGCCCTGGCTGTCCTCACCCGACTGGATGCTCTCGCAGGGCTATTTCGCGTTGCCCGCGGGTTATGTCAGCCTGCACGAGAATCTGCTCGATCTGACCCACCTCAGCTACCTGCACGCCAACTCCTTCGGTACCGCGGACTATGCGTTCGCTCCGTACGAGACACGCCTCGAAGACGGTCATTACACGTTGGTGCGCCGGGTCGTCCCGACACGCCTGCCGCCGGTCTGGGCACAGCCGACCGGCATACTCGGCGACACCGCGGCGCGCATCGCCCAGAGCGAGTTCGTCTCGCCGGGTCTGCACGTGGTGACGGTCGACTTCTACGACTCGGCGCTGCCCGCGGCCGAGCGCCGCACCTTCCAGATCCGTACGGCGCACATTCCGACTCCGGAATCGCAGACCTCCACCCATTACTTCATCGTGCACGGCCGCGACTTCGCGCTCGACCGTCCGCAGGTGACGCAATTCATGCACGAGCAGTTGATGAAAGCCTTTCAGGAGGACGTCGACGGATTGACGGCGATCGAGCGCACGTTGCAGGAAGCGGGCGAGGACACCTACGAGATCTCGGTCGCAAGCGATGGCGCGGCCGTGGCGATGCGCAAGTACCTCAAGCGGCGCGCCGATGAGGAGCACGCGGCATCGGGCGCCCGGCCCGCGCCAGCCCGCTCCAACGCGGACTGAGAACAGTTCTCGGCAACACCTCTTCGCCCGAGTCGGCATGCCCCGGCGGATCCGCCGGGGCATGCGTCGCGGTTGCGCGCCACCCGTCCCGCAGTTAAAGTAGCCGCGCACGCCAGGGAAGCAGATTTCGAACAGGGCATCATGGCCGATGACGTCGCCACGCGGCGCGTCGGGTCAGGTGGCGTCGGGACGGTCGGCGAACTGGACCGACTGAACAACCAAACATGCGTGCGGGGAGTGATGGGCAGTGCGCATGGCGGCGGGAGTCGCCGCCGCCGGTGTCGGGCCGACGGTTCGATCCGGCGCACGCCGCGTGCCTTCATAACGAAACGAACTCGCAGCGGGGGACGTCGCAAGAAATCGTGTTCAGACCAACGCGTGCCGCACGGCTGCCTGTTGTCCCGTTGCGGGCATCGGTGGGCCGTGTGCCGCCGGTGTGATGATCCGGACAGCGGTCCGTGCGGCGCTCTTCGCCTGAGGACCGCAGCGGATTTACCACAGGACACGTGCGTCATTGTGATTCATGATTTTCGGCAGTCACTGATAAATGTTAATTTCCCGTGGTTGACTGCGTGCCTCAGTGACGCACAATCGATCCATGCAGCAAGGTCCCGTCAGCGGGCCGCGCGGAGAGGTCGTCCATCCGCGTTGGCGTGAGCTCAATGCGTTTACCTACCTGGATCCGCGCTTCGCGGCGAGAGTGACGCAGTCCGCCGCCGGGCAGTGGACGCTCGCCGCGGTCCCGACTCCAACCGATGTCGCACATCTGCCGCTTGCCGGATGCCCGATCGTCGTCAAAGACAACATCGAAGTGGCCGGCATGCCCTGTACGCTGGCGACCCCGGCGCTGCGCCACCATGTCGCGCGGCGCGACGCGCCCGCGGTCGCGCGCCTGCGCGAGGCCGGCGCCGAGATCATCGGCAAGTCCAATCTGCATGAGCTGGCGTACGGAATCACCAGCAACAATCCCACTTTCGGCCCGGTCCGCAACGTTCACGATCTCAATTGCTTCGCCGGCGGCAGCAGCGGCGGCACGGCCGCGGCGATCGCCGCGGGCCTGGTGCGCGCCGGTCTCGGCACCGATACCGGCGGCTCTGCGCGCATTCCGGCTGCGCTGTGCGGCATCGTCGGTTTCCGGCCGACGCTCGGCCGCTATCCCATGGAGGGTGTCGCATTGCTGTCGCCGACCCGGGACGCCATCGGCCCGATGGGACGGACGGTGCGCGATGTCGCCGCGCTCGATGCGGTCCTCGCCGCGGCGCCTGCCGCCGGGTTAGATGCCGCCGATCTGCGCGGCCTCAGGATCGGTGTCCCGCAGGAACACTTCCAGGACAATCTGCATCCCGACGTGCGCCGCGTGCTGCAGACGGCGCTCGACGCCCTGCGCGATGCGGGCGTCACATTGGTCGTCGCCGACGTGCCGGGTGTCGAGGCCGCCAATGCCGCGGTCAGCTTTCCGGTGGTGCTCTACGAGACCCGGCGGGCGCTGCCGGCCTTCCTGGCTCACACCGGCACGAATGTGACGCTCGCGCAGCTGTATGACGGGATCGCGAGCGCAGACGTCCGGGAGATCATGGGACAGGTGATGGCCGATGCCGTGCCGGAACCGGTCTACCGGCGGGCGTTGGAGCACGGACGGCCGCGGCTGCAGCAGCTCTACCGGGATTACTTCGCGACCCGCAACGTCGAGGCCGTGCTGTTTCCGACCACGCCGTTGCCGGCGCAGCCGATCGAGGGCAGCGAGCAATTCGTGATGCTGAACGGCGCGGCCGTGCCGACCTTCGCCACCTTCATCCGCAACACCGATCCGGCCAGCAACGCCGGCATTCCCGGCATCAGCCTGCCGGCCGGATGCAGCGAGCCGCGGGCCGAGGGCGCCGCGGCCCTGCCGGTGGCCATCGAACTCGACGGTCCCGCGGGGAGCGATCGCAGGCTGCTGGCAATCGCGACCGCCGTCGAGTCCATTTTAAGTTAACCACACAAGTCGACACACAATGGGGGAACTACATGAAAGCATCGAGTCTCGTTGCCCGGGCGGTATCGATCGCCCTTCTCGGGTCGATTGGCGCGCAGGCGTCGGCCGCCATGCCGGCGCCGATGACCCTCAAGGAGGTCGTCGTCACCGCGCAGCTGCGCAGGCAGAATCTGCAGCAGGTGCCGATCGCGGTCACGGCCCTGTCGGGCAGCCAGGTGCGGCAGAGGGGCATCCATAACCTGGATACCCTGGCGCACTATGTACCCGGGCTGACGATGTCGCCGTTTGCCCTCGGGCAGAGCCTCATTTCGCTGCGCGGTGTCTCTTCCAACGACGACGGGCCGGGCACTTCTTCGCCGGTGGCCGTGTTCGTCGACGGCGTCTATTTCGGCAACGTGTCGACCATCGATCAGACGCTGTTCGACATCTCCAGCATTCAGGTGCTGCGCGGCCCGCAGGGCACGTTGTACGGCAAGAACGCCATCGGCGGCGTCATCGATATTCATACCATGCGCCCGCGCATGGACCGGCTGCACGTCAAGGCGCAGGCCACCGTCGGCAACTACGGCCGGCACGATTTCTCCGGCCTGATCACCGGTCCGCTGGGCGACGGCTGGGCGGGCAAACTGGTGGTCGCGACGCGCATGGCGCGCGGCTGGGTGCACAACGTGGTGCTGCACACCCGGGAGAAGAACGACGATTCGCGAGCGGTGCGCGGGCAGCTGCTGCACGTCGGCGCGCATACCGAGTGGCTGTTGAGCGCCAACGCGAGCGTGGTCAACGAGGAGGACATGGCGCGGATTCCGATGTCGCACAAGACGGCCTTCCCGATACCGCTGTTGCAGGTCTACCAGAGCTACTGCGGCACCGGAACGAACCCGAGTTGCGCCACGAATCCCTATGGTGGTTATCAGCGGCAGTTCTCCTACGGGCTCAGCGCCCGGTTTACCGATCACCTGAGCTCCAATACCAATCTGATTTCGATCACCTCCTGGCAGCGGACCTACAACCAGTGGTCGATGGACTCGCTGGGCGCGGTGCTGCCGCTCGGCAACGACGTGTGGGACAACGACAAGGGGCTGACCGAGCAGCTGCGTTTGGTGTCGCAGCCGACGAAGCAGATCCACTACGTGGTCGGGCTGTGGTTCAGCCGCGAGGATCGCAATCGGCTGCGGATGTTCGTGCTGCCGACGCTCAATCCCAATCCGGCCCTGGATGAGCACTACCGCGGCATCGACCGCATTCTGAGCGAGGCGGTATTCGGCCAGGTCGACTGGCAGTTTGCGCCCCGCTGGGTGCTGTCGCTGGGTGGCCGCTACTCGTACGAGCACCGGGCCATGAGCAACAATTCGTTCGGCGACGCCAAGGACGCCAGCGGCTACGGTGGGGCGATCGGCCTCGGAATCCTGCCGAACTCCCTGATCAATCAGGTGGCGCACGGCTGGAGCCGCTTCACGCCGAAGATCGCCCTGAATTATCGGCCGGCGGCCGGCTTGAATTTCTACGTGACGGAAGCGGAAGGCTTCCAGAGCGGTGGTTTCGCGGCGGAGCCGACCAGTATCGCGGATACCAAGCCGCTGGCGCCGGAAATCGCGTATAACACCGAGATCGGCGCGAAACTGGAGTTCATGCACCGGCTGCGGGCCAATATCGCGCTGTACGATACCCGTTACCGTGACCTGCAGATCCAGTCGTTCGGCCCGCGTCCGGGAATCGTCAATCCGCCGCCGAATTACATCGGTGAATTCGAGACGTTCAATGCGGGCGGCGCCCGGGCGAAGGGCGCGGAGCTCGAGTTCGATTGGCTCGCCACCGACCATCTGACCATCAGCGGCAGCTACGGCTACATGGATGCGAGGTACAGCATCGCCTACCTGGCGAACGGCTCGGTGTACTCTCTGCTCGCCGGTCCGGGCAACGCCTCGTGCCTCGCCAATCCGGCGCAGCCCGGCTGCATCGATCTGCGCAACCAGAGCGGCCAGGCCATGCTGCACGCGCCGCGCAACACGGGCAGCCTTGACGTGACGTACCGGCTGACGCTGCCGGATGGCGGCGAGCTGGTGCCGGATGCCACCTACACCTATACCGGCACTCAGCGCGGCGAGCTCGAGCCTTATGCGATGCAGCCGTCATTCAGTCTGCTCGGCGCACGGCTGACCTGGATGAGCCCCTCCGACCGGTATGAGGTGTCGCTCTGGGGCCGCAACCTGGCCAACAAGGCGTGGGTGAGCGACGTGTACACCATCGCCAACGAGGTCTTCGGGGTGTACGGACCGCCGCGCACCTATGGATTGACGCTCGACTGGAAGATGTAGTCCGGACGCGCCTGCGACCGGCCCAGGCCGATGAGCGGCTGCCGCGATCGCCGCGGCAGCCGCTCAGGATCGTGGCCTCGGGTGCGCCGGCCGGCCGCACCGCCGGCCGCCCGGTAGCCTCCGGGGCCGAGCCGCACGCGTCCCGATGCCGGATCGACGCTGCCGCGGCGATTCGGGATCCGGGTGGCCGTTACTCCCGTCTGTCCTCGACGGGATTGCGGGCTTGATCTGCAAGTTCGATCCCGCTGACTGCGGTCCATCAGCGTGGCGCTGCGGCCAGCGGCCTGGGCGCGCATCGGCGCCTTCCCCGCGATAAGATGACTGTCTGCAGACCCTCTGGAGATTGTGCCCCAGCCCCCGAGGTGCCGACCATGGAATCGAAATTCATCCTGGTGCTGCTTGCGTCCACGACCGGAGCGCCACAGTGCCTGCGCATCGCTTCGGTGCTGAGCGAGCGTCTCGGCCAGAAGCTGCGGCTTGCGCATGTCGAGATCGGGCCACGTTCGATCCTGCTGCCTTCGCAGGAGCAGCTTTCGGAATACGAGGTCGAGCATCTGGCCGATCGCGAGCGGGCGGA
>JAJYTX010000214.1 GCA_021792815.1 Pseudomonadota bacterium | reverse complement strand
AGGAATCCGAGCAGCGACATGGTGATCTTGCCGATGATGATGCGCAGCCCGAAGAAATACTTCATCACCGGGTCGTCTTTGTCGCGCGGCCCGTGGATGGCGGCGATCACCTGCGAGATGCCGCCGCCCTCGGCGCCGTGGAACCAGCGCCGCGTGCCGTAGACCGCGAGCACCGTCAGTCCGGGGGTGATGCCGAAGGCGAGCCAGGCGCGCCCGTCGATCCAACCCCGGAACACGTCGTAGGCATCGTGGATCCAGCGTGCGTAGAGCACGCCCATCAGGCCGACGAGCACGGCGGCGATCCACGGCAGCCCCACCTGCAGGAACAGCCGCCGGGCGCGCTTGGTGAGCAGCCGTTGGAAGCGGTTGCGCAGCTTCCACCCGGGCAGGGGCAGCGGCGCATCGAGCGGCACCCGCGGCACGCCCGGCTGCGCCGCGTCGGCGGGCGCGGCGCGCTCCGGGTGGGCATCGGAAACCGCCTCGGGCAGCGGCAGGTCGGGCTGAGACGGGTCGGGCACTGCAGCGGCGCCTGGGTCCATGAACAGATCGAGGGATGGCGTATCTTAGCAGCAAACCGCGCCGCATCGCGCAGCGGATCGACCGGCCTGCCCGGGCCGGCCGCGGCAATCCAACAGCCGGCCCGCGCCGCGCGGCGTGCCGCTCAGGGCTCCGCGGGCACCTCGAGGCCGCTTTCCGGCGGCGGCCGGTAGCGGAAATAGCGGTCCTGGGCGAGGCCGTGATACACCGGCTCGGCGAGCAGCCCGGCGATGCGCGAGGCGGCGAGCGCCACCGCCATCATCGGGATCACCATCGCCGTGCCGTTGGTCATTTCCATCACGATGACGAAGGAGGTGATGGGTGACTGGGTGATCGCGGCGAGATACGCCGTCATGCACAGCGCGATCAGCACCGCCATGGGCGCCCAGGAGAACAGCGCGTGCACCCACTGCGCGATCCCCGCCCCGATCGCGAGCGACGGCGAGAACAGGCCGCCCGGGATGCCGGCGAGGTAGCTGACCAGCATGGCCACCCACTTGCTCATGCCGAAGGCCATGCTGAGCGGCGCGGTGCCGTGCAGCAGCTCGCGCGCCTGGTCGTAGCCGCTGCCCCAGGTCTGGCCGCGCGTCGCCACCCCGATCGCCGCGATCACCAGGCCGCTCGCGAGCGCATACCACAAGGGCTTGCCGAGCCGGAACTCGCGCAGCCGCGCGGGCATCCAGCGCCGCCAGTGCAGCAGCCCATAGCTGAACGCCGCGCCCATCAGGCCGCAGCCGACCGCCACCACGATCACCGGCAGCGCAAACTCGAGGCCGATGTGGCCCGTCACGTTGAGCTGCCCGAAGTACAGGTAGTTGCCCGCGAGCGCCAGCGAGGTGAGCCCGGAGAAGATGATCGCGGTGATCATCGTGCCGTTGGTGCGCGTCTCGAAGTCGCGGGCGAGCTCCTCGATGGCGAACACGACGCCGGCGATCGGGGTGTTGAATGCGCCGGACAGCCCTGCCGCGGCGCCGGCGATCAGCAGCCGCCGCTCGAGCTGCAGGGTCCGGCGCGGATAGAACCGCCGGGTCTCGGCCATGATGGCCGCGCCGATGTGCACCGTCGGGCCTTCGCGTCCGATGGTCATGCCGCCGAGAAAGGCCACCAGCGACACCAGGATCTTGCCGACGATGACCCGCAGGCCGAACAGCCGCTGCATCAGCGTCTCGTCGCCCTCCTCGCGCGGGGCATGAATGGCGGCGATGACCTGCGGGATGCCGCTGCCCTCGCTGCCGTAGAACCAGTGACGGGTGGCATAGACGGCGAGCACCATCATGCCCGGGGTGATCAGGAAGGCGAGCCAGGCGCGCCCGTGGATCCAGTGCCGGAACAGGTTGTAGCAATCGGTGCTCCAGCGCGCATACAGCACCGACATCAGCCCCACCAGCAGCGCCGCGCTCCACGGCAGCCCCACCTGCAGCCACAGCCGCCGGGTGTTGCTGTTGAGCAGGCGCTGGAAGCGATCGCCGAACCGGCGCACGTGCAGGTGCACCGCGGGGGCATCGAGCGGCCCGAGCGGGGGAGTGGGATCCGAGGCGCCGGCAGGCGTGTGGTCTCGGGACGCGGCCTCGGGCAGCGGTAAGGACGGTGTCGGTTCGGGCGATTCGGACACTGCGGGGTCGTTCTCGATCCACCCGGGAGCCGCCGCGGCGGCCCCCATCGGAGGTTTATTTTAGCAAATCCACACGCCGAGTCAGCGGCTCAGGCACTGACGCGAGCCGCATCCCCCCCGGCGCGGACGGCGCCGCGGCACGCGGCGGCGGGCGGCGGCAGGCGCATCGTCACCCGCAGACCGCCCCCGGGGGCGTTGCTCGCCTCGATCTGCCCGCCGTGACAGCGCATGGCGCGCGCGGCGATCGCCAGCCCGAGCCCCTCGCCGCCACCCTCGCGGTCGCGCGCCGCATCCACGCGGTAGAAGGGCTCGAAGATCGCCTGCAGATCCTTCTCCGGCACGCCCGGTCCGTGATCGCGCACCGTGACGCAGATTCCTTCGATCGGCCGCGCGCTCACCGCGATCTCCGTTCCCGCGGGCCCATGGCGCACGGCGTTGCGGATCACGTTCTCGAATGCGCTGCGCAGCAGTTCCGGATCTCCCGCGCTCGGCAGCGCCCCCTCGGCCTCGAGCTCGACCGAGCAGCCGCGCGCGTCGGCCTCGATGCGCACATCCGCCACGATCTCGCGCAGCAGCGCCCCGACATCGAGCGCCACGCCCTCGACCGGCGCCCCGTGGCGTTCGAGCCGCGCGACCTTGAGGATGCGCGCGATGAGCTGCTCGAGCCGGTCGGCCTCGCGCTCGATGCGCGCGAGCTGCCGCGGCACGTCCTCCTCGCGCGAGGCGAGCGAGAGCGCGAGCTGCAGCCGCGTGAGCGGCGAGCGCAGCTCGTGCGAGACGTCCCGCAGCAGCTGCTGCTTGGACTCGAGCAGGCCCTGCACCCGCTCGGCCATGGCATCGAAATCCGCCGCGAGCCGCGCCAGGTCGTCCTGACGGCGCTTCAGGCCCGGTCGCACCCGCACGTTGAGATCGCCTCCGGCCATGCGCCGCGCCGCCTGGCGCAGCCGGTCGATCGGTCCGACCAGGTAGCGCGCCAGCAGGAAGCAGATCACCGTGCTCACCACCAGCGCCACCGCGAGCGTGGTACCGGCCACCCCGGGCAACCCCAGGGCGCCGAAGAACAGCAGCGGGTGATGGTGCAGCTCCGTGACCACCACCTGGAAGGTGCGCCCCGAGTGGGTCATCAGCACCAGCGCGCCGCTGATCGGCGGAGCGGCCGGGGCCTGCGGCCGGCCCGGGACGGGCTGCGGCGCGAAGAACGGCCGCAGCAGCACCGGCAGCGGCCGGCCCAGCAGGTCGCGCCCGTCCGGCCCGATCACGTAGGTGCGCGAGGCAAACGGTCCCCCCGAGCGCGCGAGCGCCGCGAGCCAGGCATCGAGGGCCTTCGGCCCGCCGGACTCGAACGCCTCGGCGGCCTGGGTGAACAGCTGCCCGCGCTGCACCCACGGCAGCTGCGCGCGGTGCAGAAAGGCCTCGTTCACCGCCGCGGTCACCGTGCCGACCAGGATCAGCACGATGGCGAGCCAGAACGACCAGAAGATCCGCCAGAACAACGAGTGCATCGGCCTACTTCTGGATCAGCGCATAGCCGGCGCCGCGCACGCCCTGGATGCTGATCCGGTCGGTGAGCCGCCCGAGCTTGCGCCTGAGGTTGCTCACGTGGGTGTCGAGGCTGCGGTCGGTGGGCAGCAGGCGCCGTCCGAGCGCCTGCTGCATCAGCTCCTCGCGGCCGACGGTGCGCGTATCGGCGAGCACCAGCCGCTCGAGGATGCGCAGCTCGGCGCTGGTGAGCTCGAGGTCCTGGGCTCCGATGCGCGCGCTGTGGGCCCGGGGCTCGAGCGTCAGGGGCCCGAAGCTCAGCGGCGCGTCCGTCTGCGGCGCCTCGGCCGAGATGCGCCGCAGCACCGCGCGGATGCGCGCCACCAGCTCCCGCGGGCTGAAGGGCTTGGCGAGGTAGTCATCGGCGCCCATCTCGAGCCCGACCACCCGATCGATTTCCTCGCCCCGCGCGGTGAGCATCAGCACCGGGATGCGGCTCGTGGCGCGCAGCCGGCGCAGCACCTCGAACCCGGACAGCTCCGGCAGCATCACATCGAGCACCACCAGGTCGAGCCCGCCGCGCCCGATGCGCTCGAGCGCCGCCGGGCCGCTGCCGGCGGTTTCGGCGAGAAAGCCCTCGGGCCCCAGGTACTCGAGCAGCATCGCGCAGAGCTCGCGGTCGTCATCGACGATCAGCAGCCGCGCGCCCGCGGGTCGCTCGAGCGCGCTCATGCGGGGTTCTCCAGGGTGAAGACCTGGCGCTGATCGTCATACGCGAAGACCTCCGCGTAGCGGCCCCAGCTGGTGACCGCGCGCAGCGTCTGCTCGGCGGCCTCCTCGGTCATGTGGTCTTCGAGCTCGTCACGGAAGCGGCTTTTCGGCGCGCGGTGGCTGCTGCGCTCATCGAGGACGTGGCGGATGTGGGCGGCGAGCGGCACATGGGCGAGCAGGTGGCGGGCGAACAGCGTCTTGCGCTCATCGGTGTCGGAGTGCGCGAAGGCGAGCCCGGCCTCGGTGAGGCGGATGTCCCCGCCCTCGACTTCGGCGAAGCGCAGCAGCTGCAGCGCCTCGGCCACCGGGAACAGGTCGTCGGCCTCCATGTGCAGCGCCTGGCCGATCGCCGGCAGGTCCGCCCGGCCGCCGTAGGGCGGCTCGCTCAGTGCCTCGATCAGCCCCGCGAGCAGGTTGGTCGAGACGTGCACCAGCGCCGAATCGAACGTCAGGGTGGCGATGCGCTCGGCCCGCGCGCCGCCGCGCGTCAGGCGCGGCCGGGCAGTCATCTCGGTGTAGACCCGATCGACGAGCGCGCGGAAGGTCGGATCGACGGCGGTGCGCGGCTGCGGCAGATCGATGCTGATCTCGCTCACCACCCGCCCAGGGTGGGTCGAGAAGATGAGCAGCCGGTCGCACAGCTGCACCGCCTCCTCGATGTTGTGTGTCACCAGCAGCACCGCGCGGATCGGCAGCTCGCCCTCGCCCCACAGCTCGAGGAAGTCCCCGCGCAGCGTCTCGGCGGTGAGCACATCGAGCGCCGAGAACGGCTCGTCCATCAGCAAAATGTTGGGATGGACCACCAGCGCGCGCGCGAACCCGACGCGCTGGCGCATGCCGCCGGAGAGCTCGCGCGGGTAGGCGGACTCGTAGCCGTCGAGCCCGATCAGGTCGATCGCCTCGAGCGAGCGCTTGCGGATCTCCTCCTCGGGCAGCCGCAGCGCCTCGAGACCGAGCTGCACGTTGCCGAGCACCGTCAGCCACGGAAACAGCGCGAAGCTCTGGAACACCATGGAGATGCCCTGCGCGGGCGCGCTCACCGGCGCGCCGAGGTAGCTCACCCGGCCGCGCGTCGGCGCATCGAGACCGGCGATCAGCCGCAGCAGCGTCGACTTGCCCGATCCGGAGCGCCCGAGCAGCCCGACGATCTCCCCGGGGCGCAGCGTGAGATTCACCTCATCGAGCACCACCAGCTCATCGCCATCGGGCTTCCAGAAACTCTTGCCGATGCTCTGCACCTCGAGCAGCGGACCGGCGGCCTGTGCGGGCTCTGCGTTCACCGGCGCTCAGCTCATGCGGAACTTGCGCTCGGCGCGCGCATAGAGCGGGCGCCAGAACAGCCGGTTGAGGATCACCACGAACACGCTCATCACCACGATGCCGAGCACCGTGCGCGGGAAATTGCCCGC
>JAJYTX010000213.1:2781-5812 GCA_021792815.1 Pseudomonadota bacterium | reverse complement strand
CATCCTGCTCACGCAGGACGGCGAGGTGCGCATCATCGACTTCGGCATCGCGCTGGTCTCCGATGCCGACATCTCGCGGATCGAGGGGATCGCCGGCAGTCCCTCCTACATGTCGCCCGAGCAGGTGCAGAGTCTCGATCTGACGCCCCGCTCGGACATCTATTCCCTCGGCGCGGTCATGTACGAGCTGCTCACCGGCTTGCGGCCCTTCCGCGCCGGCAATCTGCACAAGCTCCTGCACCAGATCGTGTACGCCACGCCGCCGCCGATCCACACGCTGCGCCGGGAAGTCACCGAGGAGCTGGAGAACGTGGTGGTCACGGCGCTGCAGAAGGATCCGGACAAGCGCCAGCGCAGCGGGCTCGAGCTCGCCGCCGAGCTCGCCCGGGTCCACCAGCGCCTTCGCCACAGCAACGCCCGCATCGACGTCCAGGAGCAGTTCGGCGTGCTGCGGCGGCTGAAGTTCTTTCACGAGTTCTCACACGTGGAAGTGCGCGAGGTGCAGCGGGCGAGCGCCTGGCAGCACTACGCTCCTGGCGAGGAAATCGTCCGGGAAGGGGAGTTCGACGAGCGCTTCTACATCCTGGTCTCTGGCCAGTGCCTGGTGGAGCGCCACGGGCAGCGGATCGCCTCTCTCGGGACGGGTGACTGTTTCGGGGAGGCGAGCTACGTGCCGGGGGCCAAGCGCACCGCGACGGTGCGCGCCGACGGTGCGGTGACAGTGCTCAAGGTGAGCGCCACGCAGCTCGAGCAGGTCTCGGTGTCCTGTCAGCTGCGGTTCAACCGGGTGTTTCTCCGTTCCCTCATCGGCCGGCTCCAGGGCGCGGAGTAGCCGCGCGCCGGCCGCCTGGCGCGCAAGTGCCGCGCGCGGCGCACGGATCAGGTACGCTTGCCGGCCGTGCACATCCTGCTCATAGAGGACGATATCGAGGCCGCCCGGTTTCTCGTCAAGGCACTGCGCGAGAGCGGCTACAGCGTAGATCACGTGGCCAGCGGCCGGGAGGGGCTGGCGCGCGCGCTCGCCGGCCGGTTCGACCTGATCGTGAGCGACCGGATGCTGCCGCACCTCGATGGCCTCGCGATCATTCAACAGCTGCGCCAGGCCGGACAGTCCACTCCGGTGCTGGTCCTGAGCGCCCTCGGTACGGTGGACGACCGCATCCGCGGCCTGAAGGCCGGCGGCGACGACTACCTCACCAAGCCGTTCGCCTTCGATGAGCTGCTGGCGCGCATCGAGGCGCTGCTGCGCCGCCGCGCCGGCGGCGCCGGCATGGCGCACCTGAAGGTGGCGGACCTGGAGTTCGATCTGCTCGAGCGGCGCGTGACCCGCGCCGGCCGTGAGGTCGACCTGACTTCGCGCGAGCAGAAGCTGCTCGAATTCCTGATGCGCCGCGCCGGTCAGGTGGTCACCCGCACCATGCTGCTCGAGGGGGTCTGGGACCTGCACTTCGACCCGCAGAGCAACCTGGTCGATGTGCACATCAGCCGCCTGCGCCAGGCGGTCGACCGCGGCTGCGACCGGCCGCTCATCCACACGGTGCGCGGCAGCGGGTATGTGCTGCGGGAGGAGATATGAGGAAGGTGTGGCGCAGGGACCTGTTGCACACCACCGCCTTCAGAATGTCGATGGGCTACACCTTCCTGGTGACGCTCGCCGTGGGGGTGACGCTCGGCAGCACCTACCTGCTCACCCAGAGCATCATCCGCGGCAATACCGACCTGATCATCGACACCGAGCTCGACAGTCTCGAGAACCAGTATGTCCGGCGGGGCATCCCGGGGGTGACCGACGAGATCAACGTGCGCATCGACAGTTGGGGTCGGATCGGGGCGGTGTACATGCTGACCAGCCCCCGGTTCGAGCGGCTCGCGGGCAATGTGACCAACTGGCCGTTCGACGGGGCACCGGGTGAGCGCTGGCCGGAGTTTCGCATCGAATCCATCGAGCCCGGCCCGCGTTCCGTGCACCCGGTACGCGCCGGGGTGCGCAAACTGCCGAACGGCGACTGGCTGCTCGTCGGCACCGACATGTCGGAGGACCGGCGCTATTCGCACATCTTCCAGGTCGCGACGCTCTGGGGAATCGGCCTGTCGACCGCGGTCGCGGCCGTGGCCGGTTTTGCCTTCAGCTTCCGCCTGAGGAGACGCCTCGGCGACGTCACGGACACCTGCGTGCGCATCATGACCGGGGAGCTCGGGCACCGCCTGCCCGTGGGAGGAGGGAGTGACGAGTTCGATGCCCTCGCCGTCTCGGTCAACCGGGTGCTCGACAGGCTGGAGGAGCAGACGCGGACCCTGCGCGCCACCTTCGACAGCGTGGCGCACGATCTGCGCGCGCCGTTGCACCGGTTGCGGACGCGCATGGACGCGGTGCTGCGCCTGCCCGGCCTGGAAGCCTCGATCCGCGAGCCGGTGGAGTCTTCACTGAAGGAGGTCGACCGGCTGCAGCGCACGCTGGCGACGCTGCTGCAGATCGCGCTCGCCGAGTCCGGCGCGCCGCTGGCGTCGGTGACGTCGGTGGATCTTTCCGAGCTGGCCGGCGAGCTGGTGGAGCTGTTCGAGCCCGTGGCGCGCGAAGGCGCTCGGTCCCTGACGGGCCACAGCGAGCCGGGCATCACCGTGCAGGGCAATCGGCAGCTGCTCGCGCAGCTGATCACCAACCTGGTGGAGAATGCCTTGAAGTACGTGCCGCGCGGCGGTCGGATCGAGGTCGGGGTGCAGCGCCTGGACGGTGGCGCACGGCTGATCGTCAGCGATGACGGTCCCGGCATGCCCCTGGCGGAGCGCCTGCGCGCCGGCCAGCCCTTTGCGCGCGTGGGCCACCGGGACGGTAGCGGCGGCGGGCTCGGATTGTCGCTGGTCTCGGCCATCGCGAGGCTGCACCGGGGGCAGCTCAGCCTGCACAGCAACGAACCGGGTCTGCGGGCGGTGGTGGACTTCCCGGTGACCCCGGTCTGAGCCGGCTCAGCGCCCGCGCCCGCCCTGTTTGTCGCGCTCGATGAGCGCGTATGCCGAATGGTTGTGGATGGAC
>JAJYTX010000213.1:0-2681 GCA_021792815.1 Pseudomonadota bacterium | reverse complement strand
AGCAACGAACCGGGTCTGCGGGCGGTGGTGGACTTCCCGGTGACCCCGGTCTGAGCCGGCTCAGCGCCCGCGCCCGCCCTGTTTGTCGCGCTCGATGAGCGCGTATGCCGAATGGTTGTGGATGGACTCGAAGTTTTCCGATTCCACGACGTAAGCGTCGATGCGCTCATCGGCGTTGAGCCGAGTCGCGACGTCGCGCACCATGTCCTCGACGAACTTCGGGTTGTCGTAGGCGCGCTCGGTGACGTACTTCTCGTCCGGTCGCTTGAGGATCCCGTACAGCTCGCAGGACGCCTCGGACTCGGCGATCTCGATGAGTTCCTCGATCCAGATGTGGTGACGCAGCCGGGCGGTGATCGTGACGTGCGAGCGCTGGTTGTGCGCTCCGTAGGAGGAGATTTTCTTCGAGCAGGGACACAGGCTGGTCACCGGGACCACCACCCGCACCCACATCTCCGTATGGTCGTCGCGCCGCTCCCCGATCAGGCTGGCCTGGTAGTCCATGAGGCTTTCCACACCCGTGACCGGCGCGCGCTTCATGATGAAGAACGGGAAGGTCATCTCGATGTGGCCGGCGTCCGCTTCGAGCCGGGCGGTCATGGTCTCGAGCATCCCGCGGAAGGACTCGACGGAGATTTCACGCTCGGAATGCAGGATCTCGACGAAGCGCGACATGTGCGTCCCCTTGAAATTGTGGGGGAGGCTGACGTACATGTTGAACGTCGCGATGGTGTGCTGTTCACCCGCGGAGCGGTCCTTCAGCCGCACCGGGTGGCGGATATCCTTGATGCCGACCCGATTGATCGGCAGATGGCGGGTGTCGACGCGGGACTGCACGTCCTCGACTTCGGCGAGGGCGGCGCCCGCCGCCTCGGCGGCGCTGGGAGGTGGGCTCATGGCCGGTAGGGTACAGGATCCTGCCTCTGGTCACCTATCCCGATCGCTCGTCCGGGGCTCATGCGCTGCCGACCGAGCGGACGCGCCCGCCGGCCTGCAGCGACCACCAGTGCTCGACGCTCGCAGTGAGACTGGCGGTGTCTAGGCCGGCGGTGGCCAGGCAGGATTCCCTCGAGCCGTGCTCGATGAATCGATCCGGAATGCCGATCTGCAGCAGCGCCGGTGTCAGTCCCTCGGCGCAGAGCACCTCGGCGATGGCCGAACCGGCCCCGCCGGCCACGGCGTTTTCTTCCAGCGTGACCAGGGCGCGGTGTCCGGTGGCGAGCTCGATCAGCAGCGCCTCATCGAGGGGTTTCACGAAGCGCATGTTGACCACGGTGGCATCCAGCCGCTCGCCGATGTGCAGGGCGCTCTGCACCAGCGGACCAAAGGCGAGCAGCGCGAGGCCGCAGCGGCCCTCGCGCACGATCTGCGCCTTGCCGATCGGCAGCGCGTGGAATTCCTTCTGCAGCGCGACGCCCGGACCGCTGCCGCGCGGATAGCGCACCGCCGCGGGTCCCTCGAGCGTGGTCGCCGTGTAGAGCATCTGGCGGCACTCGTTCTCGTCCGCCGGCGCCATGAGCACGAGGTTCGGGATGCAGCGCAGATACGACAGATCGTAGCTGCCCTGGTGCGTGGCGCCATCGGAGCCGACCAGACCCGCCCGGTCGAGCGCGAAGACCACCGGCAGGTTCTGCAGCGCGACGTCGTGAATGAGCTGGTCGTAGGCGCGCTGCAGGAAAGTCGAATAGATGGCGACGACCGGTTTCAGTCCCTCGGCGGCGAGTCCGGCGGCGAACGTGACGGCATGCTGCTCGGCGATGGCGACATCGAAGTACCGCTGCGGGAAGCGCTTGGAGAACTCGACCAGATCCGATCCTTCGCGCATCGCCGGGGTGATGCCGATGATCCGCGGGTCCTGCTCGGCGATGTCGCACAGCCACTGGCCGAAGATCTGCGAGTACGAGGGGCCGGAGGAGCCTCCCTTGAAGATGGTGCCGCTCGCCGGATCGAACGGACCGGGGCCGTGCCACTTGATCGGATCCGCCTCGGCCGGGGCGTAGCCCTTGCCCTTGCGGGTCACGACCTGCAGAAATTGCGGTCCATGGAGCTTGCGCACGTTGCGCAACGTGCCGACCAGCGCGCGCACGTCGTGACCGTCCAGGGGGCCGATATAGTTGAAGCCGAGCTCTTCGAACAATGTGCCGGGCAGCACCATGCCTTTGAGGTGCTCCTCGGAGCGGCGCGCCAGTTCCCACACCGTGGGCATCTGCCGCAGCACCTTCTTGCTGCCTTCGCGCAGATGCGCGTACACGCTGCCCGAGAGCGCCGAGGCGAAGTAGTTCGACAGGGCCCCGACGTTCTCCGAGATCGACATGTCGTTGTCGTTGAGGATGACGAGCAGGTCGTTGGGGAGCGAGCCGGCGTGGTTCAGCGCCTCGAAGGCCATGCCCGCGGTCATGGCGCCGTCGCCGATCACCGCCACCACGCGGCGCTGCGAGTTCTGTTGGGCGGCGGCGATGGCCATCCCGAGCGCAGCGCTGATCGACGTGCTGGAGTGCCCGACGCCGAAGGTGTCGTACTCGCTCTCGGCCCGGCTGGGAAACGGCGCGAGGCCCCGGTGCTGCTTGATGGTGTGCAGCTGCTCGCGCCGGCCGGTGAGCACCTTGTGCGGATAGGCCTGGTGGCCGACATCCCAGACCAGCCGGTCATGGGGTGTGTCGAACACGTAGTGCAGTGCGATC
>JAJYTX010000212.1 GCA_021792815.1 Pseudomonadota bacterium | reverse complement strand
TGAGAACGTGGGCGGGGAGCTCGACAAGGTGACGGGCAAGCGCGTGACCTTCGCGGCCTTCCCCTGGCGCTGGACCAAGGGTGACGGGTGCATCGTGCGCCTGGTGGCGATCGTCGACCCCAGCGGCCAGTACCGCATCGAGACCGGACAGGGCTGAGTGATGCACGTCAAGAGCCTGCAGAGCGCGCAGCCGTACGAGGCGCCCAACCATTTCGACGTCAGGTCGCTGCGTCTGCAGGGCTTCGAGGACGGCGGACCGACGCACTTCTGGGTGGGCCTGTCGCACATTCTGCCCGGCGGGGGCGCCGGGCCGGATGCCTCGCCGCTCGAGAAAGTGTATGTCGTGCTCGCCGGCCGGATCCGAGTCAGTGCCGAGGGCGAGGATCGCCTCCTCGAGAGGCTCGACTCGGTCTGCATCGGCCCCAACGTCGAGCGCACCCTCACCAATCCGGGCAACGAGGTGGCCACCATCCTGGTGGTCATGCCCTATCCGCCGAAGAAATAGCGGGAGACATGGCAATGGCCGGCGGATCTGAAAATCCCCACTCACTGTTTGATATCCGGGGCAGGAGCGCGGTCGTGGTCGGCGCCACCGGCGCCTTCGGGTCGCTGGCGTCCCGGACACTCGCGGCCGCCGGCGCGAAGCTGACTCTCGCGGCCAGCAAGGCCGGCGAGCTCGAATCGCTCGCCGAGGAGTGCCGTTCGCACGGGACCGATGTGCAGGTCATCGCGCGGCGCTCCAACACCGAGACCGACGCGGAGGCGATCGCCGCAGCGGCGGTGACTCACTTCGGCGGCATCGATATCCTGGTGGTGGCCTCCGGCATGAACGATGTCTCGAGCATCGTCGAGATGTCGCCCGAGCGCTTCGCCCGGGTCATGGAGGCCAACGTCACCGGCTCGTGGCTCATGGCCCGCGCGGCCGGTGCGCACATGATCCGCCAGGGCCGCGGCGGAAAAGTGGTGCTCACGTCTTCGGCGCGCGGCCTGCTCGGTCATCCGGCGGGTTATTCGGCCTATTGCGCCTCGAAGTCGGCTGTCGACGGCATCACCCGGGCGCTCGGCTGCGAATGGGGCAAGCACGCCATCACGGTGAATGCGATCGCTCCGACGGTGTTTCGCTCGCCGCTCACCGCCTGGATGTTCGAGGACAACGAGAAGGCCCGCAGCGCGCGCGCCGGCTTTCTCACCCGGGTACCGCTCGGCAGGCTGGGCGAGCCGGCCGACCTCGCCGGTCCCTTGCTCTTTCTGTGCTCGCGCGCCTCGGATTTCTACACCGGGCATATCCTCTACGCGGACGGCGGCTATACCGCCGGATGAGCCGGGTGGGCAGCGTGAGCGAGAGGTCAGCATCGGCAGGGCGGTCCGGAATGACTCCGGTGGCCGTCATTGGCACGGGTCTGCTCGGGCGGGGCATCGCCGAGGTGGTGCTGCGCGCGGGCTTCCCGGTGATCCTGCACGATACGCAATCCGTTGCGCTGGCGCAGGCCTGCGAAGCGCTGCGTCACGCTGTCCCCGCGGCTGCCGCGCGTGTGTACGCACAGGCCGTGCTCGAGCAGGCGGCTCGAGAGGCCGGCATCGTGATCGAGGCGATCGTCGAGGACCTGCGGGTCAAGCAGCAGGTGTTCGCGCGTCTCGACGCCGCCAATCCCGACGCGGTCCTCATGAGCAACTCGTCCGTCCTGCCCATCACGCAGATCGCGATGCTCACGACGCGTCCGGAGCGCGCTGTGGGTACGCACTGGTGGAACCCCCCGCAACTCATCCCGGTGGTCGAAGTCATTCGAGGACAGCGGACCGCTCCGGAAATCATGCAGCGCACCGTGGACTTCCTGGTGGCGCTCGGCAAGACTCCCGTGCGCGTCGAGCGCGACGTGCCGGGATTCGTGGGTAACCGGCTGCAGCACGCACTGTGGCGCGAAGCCCTGGCGCTCGTGTCCGACGGCATCTGTCCGCCTGAGTCGGTGGACCGGATCGTGGCGGCGACGCTGGGCGTCTCGCTCGCCGAGCGGGGACCGATCGCCGAGATGCGCCGCGCGGGTGTGCACGAGGTCGTCCGTGAGCTCGCAGAAACGCTTCCGGCGCTCAACAGTGACCCGGGGCCGGCACGGCTGCTGCGCGAGAAAGTGGCCGACGGTCAGCTCGGCGCGAAGACGGGCCGGGGCTTGCTGCCCTGGCCGGCGGGCGCGCGCGAACGCGCGGCCGAGCGTCTGCGGACGCACTTGGAAAGACGCTTGGGCCGCGCGGCGGGGGACAGTGCGCCGGCGGCAGGTGTTCCCCTGTCCGAAACCGATCGCCGGATCGCGCGCCGGCTGCGCTGTGCGCTCTGGCGGGAAGCGCTGGCCCTGGTCGAGGGCGGCGTGTGCGCCGCCGAGACAGTCGATCTGATGGCCCTGAAGACCATCGGGCTGCGACTGGCGGCCATGGGACCGGTGGAGAATGCCGATTACGTCGGCCTCGATCTGACTCTCGCGATCCACGAAGCCGTCCTGCCGAGTCTCGCGGCGGGCCTGAACCCGCCGCAGCACCTGGACGACCTCCTCAGCGCCGGAGCGCCGCCCAGCGGGGCGCAGGCCGGTGGTCATTCACCCCACAGCGCGATTCCCGAGTCATCATGAGCATCGTCATCACCGTCGCACCCACCGGACCCATTGCCACCAAGGCGGACAATGCCCATCTGCCCACCACGCCCGAGGAGATCGCGAACGATGTCCACGCGGCCTACCAGGCGGGGGCGGCGGTGGCACACATTCACTTGCGCGATGCCGATCAGCGTCCCACCGCGGATCTCGGCATCGCCCGCCGGGTCATGGACCTGATCGAGGAGAAATGCCCGATCCTCATCCAGATGTCGACGGGGGTGGGCCTGACGGTCCCGTTCGAGGAGCGCGAGAAGCTGGTGGAGCTGCGCCCGCGCATGGCGACGCTCAATCCCTGCTCGATGAGCTTCGGGGAGGGAGAATTCCTCAATCCGCCGAAGGGCGTCCGGCGGCTCGCCGCACGCATGCGCGAGCTCGACGTGAAGCCGGAGCTCGAGATCTACGACACCGGGCACCTCGATGCCTGCCTGCGGCTGTACGAGGAGGGGTTGCTCGCAGAACCCCTGCAATTCAGCATCGTGCTCGGGGTGCGTGGCGGCATGGCGGCGACGCCGGACAACCTGATGATGATGGTGCGCCGCCTGCCGCCGGGTTGCATCTGGCAGATCATCGCAATCGGCAAGAGCAATCTGGAGCTGACGGCCATGGCGTTGGCGCTCGGCGGCAATGCGCGCGCCGGTCTCGAGGATTGCCTGTACCTGCGCAAGGGCGTGCTGGCGCGCAACCTCGCTCTGGTGGAACGTACCGCCGTGCTCGCCCAGGCGCTGCAGCTGCCGCTCGCCGATGTCGCCGAAACTGAAAAGCGGCTGCAGCTACCCGGCCGGCGGATTCAGGGAAAGTGATGCGGTCCGCACGATTCAGAGACTGACACTCATGCGAAACAAACACCTGGACCTCAATTACCTGATCAAGCTCGAGGCCCTGCTGGTGGAAAGGGGGCCGACGCGCGCCGCCGAGCGGCTGCACCTGACCCAGCCCGCGGTCAGCAACGCGCTGGCGGAGCTGCGCGAGCACTTCGGGGATGCGCTGCTGGTGCGCCGGGGCCGGGGGCTTGCCTTGACGCCCTTCGCCGAAGGGCTGCTGGGTCCGCTGCAGGCCGCGCTGGCCCAGATGCGCTCCGTCGTCGTGGCTCGGCCGGACATCGATCCAGCCTCCTCGGGCCGGGAATTCGGAGTCATGACGTGCGACTACCTTGCCTCGGTATTCCTGACCCGGGCCGTGCGCAGACTGGCGACCCTCGCCTCGAACGTGACCATCGCCCACGTCCCGGCCAGCGAGCCTGAGCAGTTCGACCGGGGCGAGGCCGATGTGCTGATCCTGCCGGCCCGTGGCGACAGCACGCCGAGCCATCCCAACTGCGTACTGTTCAGCGAGCCGGTGGCCTACATTGCCAGCACGCGCAACCGATCCGCCGCCTGTCTCACCCGGGAGGAATTCCTCGCCCGGCCGCGCGTGGTGCCCTCGGACAAGCTCGTGGCCGGCTTCGAGCCCGAGGGCGTCACGGCCGCGCCCGCGATCACCTTGCCGCTGCTTGCGATACCCTCCTGCGTCGCGGCCACGGAATATCTCGCGGCCGTTCCGGAGGGGCTGGTGGCCCTGTTCGAGAAGGTTCTGCCGCTGAAGCGAGTGCACGTGTATGGCGCAGAGCGGATGATTTCCTACATCATGCAGTGGCGCCGCGAGACCGCCGATCACAGCGTGGAGCGCTGGTTCATCGCCGAGATGCGCCAGGCCGCAGCGGAGCTCGACGGCAATGCCGTGCCCGACGTGCGCCGTCGCTCGATGCCCGGCCGGTTACCGCGGTCGGTGCCGAGACGGCCGGAGATCGAGAGACTGACCAACGTGTTCGGCGCGATGTAGTGCCCCGGGGAGCGGATGGACCAACAGAAAGGCCGACTTGACTCATGAGCCAAAGAACCACGGGAGACGCGATCGTCGAGACGCTGATCGCCAACGGAGTCGACACGGTGTTCGGTCTGCCGGGCGCGCAGACCTACCCGCTGTTCGATGCGCTGTATCGACGTCGCGACGAGATCCGCACCATTGGCGCGCGGCACGAGCAGACACTGGCGTACATGGCCTTCGGCTATGCCCGCTCGAGCGGCAGGCTCGGTGTGTATGCGCCGGTTCCCGGTCCCGGGGTGCTGAATGCGACGGCGGCGATGTGCACCGCGTATGGCGCGTGTGCCCCGACGCTGTGCATCACCGGGGAGGTGCCGTCGGATTTCAAAGGCAAGGGGCGCGGCCACCTGCATGAGCTGCCCGATCAGCTCGGCATTCTGCAGCGGCTGACCCGGTACGCGAGTCACATCGAGCGCCCCGGGGACGCGCCGGGTGCGATCAATGCGGCGATCGGCGCGGCGCTGAGCGGGCGGCCGGGGCCGGCGGCGGTTTCGGTGTGCTGGGACACGCTGGCGGAGTCGGTGCAGATCGGCGCGTGCGGCGCGGCGGAGGTGGCGGTGGCGGCGGCGCCGGAGGCGGCGCAGGTTGCCGCCTGCGTGCGGCTGATCCGCGCGGCGCGCCGCCCGATGATCTTCACCGGCAGCGGCGCGCAGCATGCTGCGGGCGCCGTGCAGGCCCTCGCGCAGCGCCTGCAGGCGCCGGTCGTGGCCTTCCGCGGCGGTCGGGGCATCGTCGGCGAGGATCAGCCGCTCGGGGTCAACATGGCCGCGGCGTGGCACCTGTGGAGCGAGGTCGATCTGATGATCGGCATCGGCACGCGCCTGGAGATTCCCTTCATGCGCTGGGGCTCGATGATGCAGGCGCACCGAGCGCTGCCTGGCCGCAGGCTGATCCGCATCGACATCGACCCGGCCGAGATGGAGCGGCTCGAGACCGACGGGCCGCTGGTCGCCGACGCCGAGGCCGGCGTGCGGGCGCTGCTGGCGGCGCTCGATGCGGCCGGATACGTCGCTGACGGGGATCCGGGCAGGATTGCCGCCGCCAAGGCGCGCACCGCCGTCGAGATCCGGCAGGTGCAGCCGCAGATGGCGTATCTCGATGTGATCCGCGAGGCGCTGCCGCGGGACGGTTTCCTGGTCGAGGAGCTCTCGCAGGTGGGGTTCACTTCGAATTTCGGCTGGCCGGTGTACGAGCCGCGCACCTACGTCAGCTGCGGCTACCAGGGCACGCTCGGCTTCGGGTTTCCGAGCGCGCTCGGTGTCAAGGTGGCGCACCCCGAGCGGGCGGTGGTCTCGATCACCGGGGACGGCGGTTTCATG
>JAJYTX010000004.1 GCA_021792815.1 Pseudomonadota bacterium | reverse complement strand
CTCCGCGCACATGCAACCTCGCCAGCCGAAGGGTCCTGATCCGGACGCGGCAAATGGGCTCGAGCTCTCCGCGCACATGCAACCTCGCCAGCCGAAGGGTCCTGATCCGGACGCGGCAAATGGGCTCGAGCTCTCCGCGCACATGCAACCTCGCCAGCCGAAGGGTCCTGATCCGGACGCGGCAAATGGGCTCGAGCTCTCCGCGCACATGCAACCTCGCCAGCCGAAGGGTCCTGATCCGGACGCGGCAAATGGGCTCAAGCTCTCCCCTCGCACGGAAGCTCCTCGGCACCCGCCATTGCCGCCGGCCGCCCCGGCGAGCCGCGAGCGCTGGCGCGAGCTCGATGTCCGTGCGGGCGTGCCCCAGGTCTACGCGCCGACCTCGGAGCAATTCGTCGCGCAGATGTTGAATCTCGATGCCCTCGACGCCATCGCCTTCGACAAGGGGTGTTACACGGGACAGGAAGTCATCGCCCGCGCGCATTACCGCGGACGTGTCAAACGGAGGCTGCAGCGATTCCTCACGCGCGGACCACTCGCGCTTGCGCCCGGGGATACCGGCTCGCTGCCCGACGGGCGCTCGTTCACCGTGGTGGAGGCGGCTCGGCATGCCGACGGCCGCTGCGAGTTCCTGGCGGTGGCGCGCCTTGCGGGGACGGAGCCTGAGTCCGGCGGCATCGAGGCCGCTTCGCCGGTCGAGGCGCAACCCTTGCCCCTGCCATACCCGCTGCCGGAGTGAGACGCTACAGGTCGACCAGCTCGACCTCGTGCGCCTCGATGGGCCGCTCGAGGAAGCGTGAGCCGATGCGGGCGAAGCGCTGCGGGGCGTCCGTCGCGAGCAGCCGCAGGCTCCCCTGCCCGCCGGCCGCCGCGAGGCCGGCCTCCCTCAGCGTGCGGCGCACATGGCGGGCCGTGGTCTGCGCCGAATCAACGATGGTGACTTGCGCTCCGACGGCGGCGCGGATCGCCTGAATGAGCATCGGGAAGTGCGTGCAGCCGAGCACCAGGGTGTCCGGGCGCCGGGGCGCCGCGAACAGCGGATCGAGATAGTGATGGGCGACGGCCTCGGCGATCGGGCCCTCGCACACCCCTTCCTCGGCGAGCGCGACGAACAGCGGCGCGGGCAAGGCGGTGAGCCGCACATCCGCCCGGCGCCGCCGGATGGCCTCCTCATACGCTGCGCCGCGCACGGTGCCTTCCGTGGCGATCACGGCGATCCGGCCGGAGCGCGAGGCCGCGCAGGCCGCCTCGGCTCCGGGCTCGATCACACCGATCACGGGCACGTTCGCCATGCGCTCGCGGATCGCCGGCAGGCTCACCGCCGAGGCGGTGTTGCATGCGATCACCAGGCATTTGAGCGGGTACTGCATGAGCGCCCCGGTCGCCTGCAGGGCGTAGCGCACGACCGTCTCGGCGCTCTTGGTGCCGTAGGGGAGCCGGGCGGTGTCGCCGAGGTAGACGAAGTGCTCGCAAGGCAGCTCGGCGGCGAGCGCCTCGAGCACGGTGAGGCCGCCTACGCCCGAGTCAAAGACCCCGATCATGCGCGGCGCGCAGGAGTCAACCGGGTTCGCGGGAGCGAGCCCCGTACGGACAGCGGCGCCGATGCGCCAAAGAGCAGCCCGGCCCCCGGGTGGCGCCTGCGCACAACATCAGGTGACTTCCGGCCGCAGGTGCGGGAAGAGGATGACGTCGCGGATCGAGGGCGAGTCGGTGAAGAACATCACCAGGCGGTCGATACCGACGCCGAGGCCGGCGGTCGGCGGCATGCCGTACTCCAGCGCGCGCACATAGTCCGCGTCATAGAACATCGCCTCCTCATCGCCGCGGTCCTTGCGCGCCACCTGGGCGCGGAAGCGCGCCGCCTGGTCCTCCGGATCGTTGAGCTCCGAGAAGC
The DNA here is from genome assembly GCA_021792815.1 of Pseudomonadota bacterium. Next base: position 31,186 of record JAJYTX010000004.1, on the reverse strand, counting down.
CGTTGGCGAGCTCACGCCCGGCGATGAACAGCTCGAACCGGTCGGTGAGGAACGGATCCTGGTCGTTGGCGCGCGAGAGCGGCGAGACCTCCGCCGGATAGGCGCACACGAAGGTCGGATCAAACAAGGTGTGCTCGGCGGTCTTCTCGAAGATCTCGATCTGCAGCTTGCCGGCGCCATCGTGCGCCTGTACGGCGATGGCGAGCTTTTCGCAGGCCTCGCGCAGGTACGCGGCGTCCCGCAGCCGGGCCGGATCGAGGCCGGGGTTGTGCTCGAGGATCGCCTGCGCCACCGTCACGCGGCGGAAGGGCCTCGCCAGATCGTACTCCCGCCCCTGATAGGTCAGCTTCTGGCCGCCGTGCAGGGCATCGGCCATGCCCCGGATCGCCTTCTCGATCCAGTCCATCAGATCCCGGTAATCCGCGTACGCGAGGTACAGCTCCAGCATGGTGAATTCCGGATTGTGCCGGGTCGAGAGCCCCTCGTTGCGGAAGTTGCGGTTGATCTCGTAGACCCGCTCGAAACCGCCGACCACGAGGCGCTTCAGATACAGCTCCGGCGCGATGCGCAGAAACATGTCGAGGCCGAGCGCATTGTGATGCGTCACGAACGGCCGCGCGCTCGCCCCGCCCGGGATCGGCTGCATCATCGGCGTCTCGACCTCGATGAAATCGAGGGCGTCGAGGAAGTCACGCAGATAGCGGACGATGCGCGCGCGCGCGCGAAATACGTTGCGGCTCGCCTCGTTGACGATCAGATCCACATAGCGCTGCCGGTAGCGGGTTTCGACATCGGCAAGCCCATGCCACTTGTCCGGCAGCGGCCGCAGCGACTTCACGATCAGCCGCAGGCTCTCGACCCGCACCGACAGCTCCTGGGTCTTGGTGCGAAACAGCACGCCGGTGGCGCCAACGATGTCGCCCACGTCCCAGCCCTTGAACTCCTCGTACGCCGGCGCGCCGAGGGCGTCCCTCTGAAGAAAGAGCTGGATCTGGCCGGTGCGGTCGGCGATGTTCGCGAAGCTCGCCTTGCCCATCACGCGCCTCAGCAGCATGCGCCCGCCGACGGTGACGCGCGTGGGGTTGGCATCGAGCCACTCCCCGGTGCGCTCCCCGAAGGCCTGGTGCAGCTCCCCGGCGAGCGCATCGCGCCGGAAGTCGTTGGGGAACGCCTGGCCGCGCGTGCGCAGCGCCAAGAGCTTGGCGCGCCGCTCCGCGATCAGCTTGTTCTCATCGCCGTGCTCGGCGCCGCGGTTGTCTTCGTGATTGTCTGCCATGGTCCGCCTGATCATCCACCTATAGGCCCGCCTTGAGCGAAGCCTCCAGGAACTGGTCGAGATCGCCGTCGAGCACCGCGGTGGTGTTGCCCACCTCCACCCCGGTGCGCAGATCCTTGATACGCGACTGGTCGAGCACGTAGGAGCGGATCTGGTTGCCCCAGCTCACATCGGACTTGGAGTCCTCGAGCACTTTGGCGGCGGCGTTGCGCTTGTTCACCTCGAGCTCGTAGAGCTTCGCCTTCAGCATCTTCATGGCCGTCGAGCGGTTCTTGTGCTGGCTGCGCTCGTTCTGGCAGGCGGCCACGATGCCGGTCGGCAGATGGGTGATGCGCACCGCGGACTCGGTCTTGTTGACGTGCTGGCCGCCGGCGCCCGAGGAACGGTACACGTCGGTCTTCAGATCCGCCGGATTGATGTCGATCTCGATGTCATCGTCGATCTGCGCGGAGACGAACACCGAGGCGAAGGAAGTGTGCCGGCGGTTGCCCGAATCGAACGGGGACTTGCGCACCAGGCGGTGCACGCCGGTCTCGGTGCGCAGCCACCCGTAGGCGTATTCGCCCTTCACCTCGATGGTCGCGCTCTTCACCCCGGCCACCTCCCCCGGGCTGGAATCGATCACCTCGCACGCGAAGCCGCGCGCCGCGCCCCACCGCAGGTACATTCGCAGCAGCATCTGCGCCCAGTCCTGAGCCTCGGTGCCGCCGGCGCCGGCCTGGATATCGAGAAAGGCGCCGTGCGAGTCCATCTCGCCCCGGAACATGCGCTTGAGCTCCAGGCGCCGCACCTGCGCCTCGAGCCGCCCGGCGTCCTGTTCGATATCCTGAACCGCCGATGCCTCGCCCTCGCTCTCGGCGAGCTCGAGCAGCTCGCCGGCATCGAGGATGCCCTTGGTGGTGCGCTCGAGGTCTGCGACCTCGGCGCTCAGACGAGCGCGCTCGCGCCCGAGCTCCTGCGCGCGGTCGGGCTTCGACCAGATGGCGGGATCTTCCAGCTCCCGGGAGACCTCCTCCAGGCGCTCTTTCTTTTGGTCGTACTCAAAGAAACCCCCGTAGGGAAGCGATGCGTTCCTCGAGGTCTTTGAGCTGGCGCTTGAGCGGATTGACTTCCATCGCGGGTGCGGCCGAATCTGTGGTGAAGTGAGCCGGTCATCGTAATGGTCCCGGAAGCGATTTTCCACTTCATCGCACCGCCCGGCCGCCATTTGCCAGCGCAGGCCGGATCCCCCGGGGGCGGACCTCGTTGCGCGGCGCCCCCGTCCCCGCCCGGAGCGGCTCAGGACTCCCCTTCGGCGCGGGAGATGAGCCGCGCGAGCTGCGCCTTGTTGTTGATGCCGAGCTTGCGGTAGGAGCGTTGCACGATGTTGCGCACCGTGGCGGGCGAGAGCCCGCACCGGCGCGCAATCTCCTTGTACCCCTGGCCGGCGCCGAAGTGCTGCACGACCTCATGCTCCCGGCGCGTCAACCGATCGGCGAGCGACGCGCTCTTCACGGTGAGCACCAGGGTGTCGCAGAAGCGCTGCGCGCTGATCGAGCCCCCCCGCTCCCCGAGGCTCACCGAGCCTTCCCGGATGAGCTTGCGCAGCAGCGGCCAGGGCAGGCGAATGCCGTCCCACTGCGGCCATCCGCATGCGATCGAGTCGCTCACCTCGTTGCCGCAGTGAAGCACGGTGCCGTCCAGGAGTGTCTGCGCCCGGTGGTGTGCGGGGTGCAGGGATGGCCCCTTCGATGCCCCGGCCACCAGCAGCGCGCGGTTCACCGAGCAAGCCCCGAAAAGATGCGGTACGAGCACCCTGAGCAGCGTCCGATCCCGCTCGTTGAACGGCGAATCGGCGGCGGCGCGATGCAGCGAGAGCCACTCCCCGGCGCTCGCCCCGCTCTCGATCTCGGCAATCGCCAACTGGCGCTCGAGCCCCCAGCGGCGGGCACACTCGAGCGCCGGCCGACACTCGGGCTTGCCGAAAATGACCGCCACGTCGAACACGTGGGCGACGCCGGGGGCGGCGACGCTCGTGGAGATGGCGTGCGGGAACTGTCTGCTGATCGGGACCAGCTGTTGGACCGCCGCGGGCGGCAGCCGATACCCGTGCAGGTGATGGAATTGAAACTGTCCGTGAGCGAATCCGCCCCGGAACCAGAGTGCGGACCCAAAGGGCACGAGCGAGCCGAGCGCCGCGAGAGCAACGTCTTCAAACTCCTCCGCGGGGGCATCCTGGGCCGCGCGATAGAGCTGACCTGCGATCTGCAGTATGGATTGCATACTCTGCCATCCCCGCTCGGCGATCCTTCTCGGCCCGGTCAAGCCACGGAATCGATTTCACGAATGCGGGCCTCCTGCCCCACCGATCGGCGCAGGCAGCGCTCCTCGGCGAAGGAGCAGGCCGTTGCTTCCTCTTCCGCGCTCCCAAAGATCCCTGATGATCGTGACCATAGGCCACCCCATGGCGGAAAACATACTGACTTTCCGCACATCGCCGGGGGGGGGGGGGGCTTGCGGTCACGCTGCACCGGACAACGGTCGCGTCGAGGCTCACGCCGGGCCGGTGAGACCGGGCGGCACGCGGTCCTCAGGAGTTTCCCCGGGGACGATGTCCGCCGCGCTCGAGGGGAGCGGCCCGAGCCGGTGCCCCGGGCGCACGGAGTCGCCCCGCCGCCGGTGGCGGGGCAGGAGCCCCTGGCCAGCGCTTCTATAATAGAGGAGCGGGGGGTGCGGGAGCCGCCGGGCGCGGGATCGAGCCCGCTCGCGCACCCGGGCGCACCGGGCCCTTGCGAACGGGCCTCAGCCGCACTCCCCGGGGCTGCGCGAGGCCTCTTCGGCTCGGGAGATGAGCCGCGCGAGCTGCGCCTTGTTGTTGATGCCGAGCTTGCGGTAGGAGCGTTGCACGATGTTGCGCACCGTGGCGGGCGAGAGCCCGCACCGGCGCGCAATCTCCTTGTACCCCTGGCCGGTGCCGAAGTGCTGCACGACCTCATGCTCCCGGCGAGTCAGCCGGGCGGCGAGCGGGACACTCTTGACGGTGATGAGCAGGGAGTCGGAAAACCGCCGCATGCTGATCGACTCCCCGCGCTGCCGCAAGCTCATCGAGCCTTCGCAGATGAGCTTCTGCAGCAGCGGCATGGGCAGGCGAACGCCGTCCCAGTCCGGCCAGCCGAGGGCGATGTAGTCGTTGACCTGGCTGCCGCAATGCAGCACCGTGCCATCGAGGAGCGTCAGCGCCCGGTGCTGGCCGGGGGCGAGGACCGACTCGTTCGATGCCCGGGCCAGGCACAGCGAGCGATTCACCGCGCGAGCCTCGGAGAGGTGCGGCATCAGGAGTCTGAGCAACGTGCGATCCCGCTGATCGAACGGCGCATCGGCTTCGCCCCGATGCAGCGACAGCCACTCCCCCGCGGCCGCCCCGTCCTCGATCTCCGCGATCGCCATCTGCCGCTCGAGCCCCCAGCGGCGAACACACTCGAGCGCCGGCTCACAGGTCGGCCTGGAATAGGCGATCCCCGCGTGAAACACGTGCGCGACGCCCGGCGAAGCGGCGCTCGTTGCGATGGGCTGCGGGAATTGCCTGCTGATCGAGATGAGCTGCTGCACCGCCGCCGGCGGCAACCGGTACCCGTGCATGCGGTGAAATTGAAACCGCCCGCTGTCGAAGCCGCCTCGGAACCAGAGAGCGGATCCGAAGCGGACCTGCTCGCCAAGCGCCGCCAGAGCAACGTCTTCAAAAACGTCCGCGGACGCGTCCTGAGCCGTACGATAGAACCCGCGCGCGATATTCAGAATGGACCCCATACCTCCCCCTGCCCTGCGAGCCTCGCCGCCCCCGTCAACGGACGGAGACGATGGAAGGCCCGGGCCTCACGCTTTCTGCAAAGTCACGTTCTGGTCGAGTGCAGGAGAGACGGACGGCTTATCTCCCACACCCCGAAAAATGCAGGGATTGGAACGAATGCTACACTGCGCGGCGTGAGCGCGCGAGGATGCATTTGCATCTTGCCCCGCCGTTCAAACGCTCGATCACGCGAGGCGGATCCCTCCACAACCCCCGCCGCTGTTTTTGACATCACCACAACAGCGCGACTTTATGGTACGCGCCCGAGTTGTCCATCCCCCTAATTAGGTGGCGGCCGTCCGAGCCACAACGCCATGAGCGTCGCGCGATTGTTGACCCCGAACTTGCGGAAAATGGACGTCACGCATTCGTGGACCGTATGAAAGCTGCGCTCAATTGCCTTGCCGATCTCCTTTTCCGAGAGCCCCGCCAGCAATTTGTGCAGCACCTTGCGCTCGGCCTCGGTCAGGGCGTCCGCCGCGACGAGCGCCCCGTGCGAGAGCATGGTCTGGCGATGGAACCATTTGATGCCGCGCAGCGCGTAGGCGATGACATCGCGGTCCGATGCGCTGAAGGGCTCGGCTTGCGGTCCGCGAAACACGCCGAACCACGACTCCGCATCCTCGTTCACCGGCGAGGCGACCCAGACCGCATCGGCGTGGCCACGAGCCTTGTAGTACAGGTCGTAGTACTCGGTCGCGAACCAGTCCTCATCGATCAGGTCCCGCAGGCGATGGGCGCGGAACACGCCCGCGCCCTTGACATTGCGGATGGTCGTGATGTCCACCGGACCCATCTCCAGCAGGTCCATCTGCTCGACCGCGGTACGCTCGAGCAGCGGTGACTGATGCAGGAATCGCGCGCTGCGGACCCGCCAACCCCCGACCGGATCCGCCGGCAGCGTCGAGTCGAGGCGCACGCTGCCGAACCATATGACATTGCACCCTCCCGCCAGCGCGCATAGCTGCTGCATGAGGTAAAGCAGGGCCGCGTCGGAGCGCGCGGCATCGAAATCCGCCAACGCGTCCCACAGATCATGAATGTGATGTTGTTGCGGCAGGTCCATCGGTGTCTGCGGACCAGGGATCCTCGATCGGGCGCTGCGATGGAAGCATCTGCATCCTAGCATCGAGCCAACGCGTTGCGCAGAATTCCGCCCCGCTCGATGTTGCCTTTTTCGCTTCGCGAGACGCTCGCGGAATCCATCCAGCCGACACGGACGTCGCATGCCCATGAGGTAATGAAGTCATGCCAAAACGAAATGACACGGTGCACGCCAGCGCTCGGGTCGGCCTGGCATGTTCCATCGCGGTGGTTGCCCTGGCAGCGGTTGCGACCGCATCGGCCGGGGATCGCGCGCCCTACCGTGCGCTCACGTACACCCGTGCGGCCCTGAGCAGCGCGCAGGGCGTCGAGTCGCTCTATCAGCGCATCGTACGCGCCGCGAGAGCCGTCTGCCCGCCCTACATCGAGGGAGGCCTCAGCGCCCTCGCCGAGGAGCACCTGGTGCGCCAATGCCGGCGGAAAGCGGTGGATGACGCCGTGCGCCGGATCGGCGATTCCCGGCTCTCCTCCATGGAAGCGCTGCGCAAGGGCCGGCGCTGAGTCAGACACGCTGCGCGGCGGGCGTGCGCCCTGCGCACGCCCGCCCGATGCATCGTGGACCGAACCGGCCCGCGGCGCAGGATTCCCGAGACGGCGCCCCGGAGGGCATCGCCGTGCCCCAGGGCACGGCAGGCCCACCCCCGAAGCGGGCCGCTCGTGCACGGCCATCCGCGCGGGCGCAAGGCTACGCCGGCAGGATGTGATCGACCAGCAGCTGCAGGCGGCGCTCGCCCTGGTACTCGTTCACGTCCAGGCGGTAGACCAGCCGCCGGGAACCTTGAGGGAGCGTGAACGAGGCTTCGTCCTCGATGACACCGAACGCGATCGCATCGAACGTCCGGCCCGGGGAGGCCTCCACCCACATCTTCAGATGCCGCCCGCCGACCACGCGAGCACTGCGTATGGTGAATACGCCATCAAAGCACGGTTCGGGAAACGCCTGACCCCACGGTCCTCCGGCGCGCAGCGCGTGCGCAGTCTCCAGGGCAATCTCTTCGACGTCGAGCTCACCGTCCGTTTCCACGGCATCGGCAAGCGTACAGGCATTGGACGCAACGGCCACCGCTTCATCGAAGAGTGTTGCGAACACGTCCAGCCTCGAGCGCTCCAAGGTCAGACCGGCAGCCATGGCGTGCCCGCCGAACCGATCGATCAGCTCGGGATGGCGCGCATCGAGCCCGGCCAGCACGTCGCGGATATGAACGCCGGGCACCGAGCGCGCCGAGCCGCGCAGATGACCGTCGGCGGCGAGCGCGAAGGCGATGACCGGCCGGCGCAGGCGCTCCTTGATGCGACTCGCCACCAGGCCCACCACCCCTTGGTGCCAACTTTCGTCGAACAAGCACACCCCGCTGCGCCGGGTGGCTCGGGGATCCGGATCGCGCAGCACGCGCACCGCCGCGAGCGCCGTCAGCTGCATCTTCGCCTCGATGGCCCGCCGCTCGCGATTGAGCTCATCGAGCCGCGCGGCGAGCGCCGGCGCCTGACGGTCCGCCAGCAGACACTGAATGCCGATCGTCATGTCATCCAGACGCCCGGCCGCGTTCAGCCGCGGAGCGACCGCGAAGGCGAGATCCGCGCTGGTGACGCTCTCGAGCGGCCGCTCCGCCAGGCTCAGCAGGGCGCGGATGCCGGGCGCACAGCGGCCCGCGCGGATCCGCTTCAGGCCCTGCGAGACGAGCACGCGATTGTTGGCATCGAGCGGCACCAGGTCCGCCACGGTGCCGAGCGCGACCAGATCCAGGTATTGCGCGACGCCCGCATCGCCGGGCGGGGAAAGCCCCGACTCGTCCAGGCGCCGTTTCAACGCCGCCAGGACGTAGAACGCCACTCCCACCCCGGCGAGGGCGCGGCTCGCGAACCCGCTGCCCGGCAGGTTGGGATTGACGATGACCTGCGCGTGGGGCAGCGCGGCTGCGGGCAGATGATGATCGGTGATCAGCACGTCGATGCCGAGCGAGCGCGCCTCGGCCACCCCGGCTGCGCTCGAGATGCCATTGTCCACGGTCACGATGAGCGTGGGGGCGCGGCTCGCGGCATGTCGTACGATCTCGGGGGTGAGGCCGTAGCCGAACTGGAACCGGTTGGGAACGAGGAAGTCGACGGGAAATCCCCAAGCCCCGAGGGCGCGCATCATCAGGGCGGTGCTGGTGGCGCCGTCGGCATCGAAATCGCCGACCACGAGGATGCGGCCATCGAGGCGGTGCGCCAGCAACAGCTCGACCGCGGCGCCGACGCCCTCGAGCGTTCCCACCGGCGCGAGCCGCCCGAGCGAGGTGTCGAGGTCGGCCGCCGAGCGCACGCCCCGGCCCAGATACACCCGCCGCAGCACCGGATGCAGTCCCGCGCCGAGATCCGCATCCCCGCCCCCCTCCCGGCGCACCACCCGGAGCATCATGCCAATGCCTCCAGACCCGCCCGCCTGCGCCGCCAGAGCCTCAGGCGATCGGTGACGCGCAGTGTCCATCGCCGATCATTGGCCAGCAGCACCAGGTGGTCGATGCTCCTCTGATGCAGCGCGGCAAGCGCCGGTGCGATCACGCAGCGGTCGAGCTCGGCCAGGGCCTCGGGAAGACTCGCCCCGCCCCCCCGCTGCAGGACCTCGGCAATCTCGAGCACGCAGAGCGTACACGGCGTGCCGGCGCCGCTGCTCACCGAGCCCTGCGCCGCAGGGCGGATTTCAAGCCCGGCGAGCCGGCAAAGGCCACGCACGTAAGCCTCGGAAGCGAAGACGGTCACCGGTGCGGGGCGAGATGCCGTGCCCATGGCCGGCGGCTCGCCACCGCCCCAGATCCACAGCGTCGACACGGGCCGCTCGCCCCGGCGCGCCCGCTCGCGGTTGAGGGGGTGCGCGTGCAGCCACATCTCGATCTCCGCGCCGAGCCGGCGCAGCGCCGCCGACCCCTCTCCGCTCGGTAGCGCATCGGCCATCGGACCCTGCAGCACGCGCGCCGGCTCGACGGTGCGTACCGGGGCGAGGGGCGGCGCGCTCAGCAGAAACTCACCCGTCTCGAGACCGGTGAGGTCGAACCCCGAGCCGTGGAACGTCTCCTTGAAATCGGCGGCCAGCCGCTCGCGCTCCCCGCTCGCCAGACGCAGCAGACTGCCCCAGTCCACATGCAACCGGGTGAGCCCCTCGATCAAGTGTAGCGGGGTGGCGAGCCAGCAGGCCGGCCCGGCCACCCCCTCGGCGCCCGCCGCGGCGACGCTCGCGGCGGGGTGGCCGGCGTACTCCTCGAGACCGAGCCAGCGCGCCACCCAGCCGCGCCAGCCGCCCACCAGGGGCGCCGGACGGGCGAAGCGGGCCACGTGCTCGATCGCCGGCCAGGACCCGGGGCCCGCGCCCCGCGGCACGCCGGGCGCCCCGGACTGCAGGTCCGACGGTAGATGCAGATCCGCAAGGACGATGACGAGCTCTCGCACCCGCGGTATCGTAGGGGACGCCCGGGTCAAGTTCCACGCACATGCAATTTACTTTGGAAAGCCAATCCGGCGTCAACCTCGTGCGCGCCTATTCGCGCTCGGAGCTGCGCATCGGGGAAAGCCGCGTACACACCAGCTGCATCGTCACCGCCGACCGGCTGATCACGGACTGGGAGCCGAGGTGCTTCGAGGCGCTCGAGCCGGCGCATCTTGCGGCGCTCCTCGCGCTCGAGCCGCAAATCGTGCTGCTCGGCACCGGGCCGCGGCACCGCTTCGCGCCGGCGGCCATCCGCTCGCTGCTCACCGGGCGCGGCGTGGGCCTGGAGGTGATGGATCTCGGTGCGGCGTGCCGGACGTTCAATATTCTCGTGCAGGAAGACCGTCGGGTCGCCGCGGCGTTGTTTTTCGAGTAGCCCGCAGAGGACCGGAATTCTTCCCCCGCGGGCCGTACCGGTGAGGTTCTGCCCCGGTACGGGGTTCGCTCTGCGAACCCCGTCAGATCCCGCACTTCGGCAGGACGCGAAGAAAGCACAGGGGGAGAGGTTTCGACTTCTTACGACCCACGCCGCACTCGTGTCACAGCGATGGCACGCTTTTGCTTTTTTTATCGTCGCGATTCATTGCTTTTCTCTCAACGTCCTCTCCTCCCTGTGCCCTCTTCATGTCCCCCCCCGGCCACATCATCTGTCGCCCAGGGGAGACGGGCGCTATGTTAAGCACGTGACATGTCAGATTGCAAGCGTTTGTGACATACCACGTAAGCTGTGCACGGAGCTTTTGACGCCAAAACCGACGTCGTGCGGATCATAGTGGTCGAGCTTCACACTACCGGCACTAACCGCCTCTGATTCAAACTCTTATAGCGCTTATCTCGTGCGATTTATCGTCCCGGTTCACGGATGCTCGGTCCCGCTCACCCCTTCCCCCCGAGCAGTGGCACGAATGCCACGCGGCCCAGGCACTCGCGCGCGATGCCCTGCTCTCGGCGGGTGAATCGCATCAGCTCCTGCTCTCCATCCGCACCCACCGGCACGACCATCCGCCCCCCCACATCGAGCTGCTTGAGCAGCGCTTCCGGCAGCGCCAGGGGCGCGGCGGCCACCAGGATGCCGCCAAAGGGCGCCTGACTCTTCCAACCCGCGGTGCCGTCCCCATGTTGGAACTTGGCATTGCGGACACCGAGCTCCTTCAAGCGCTCCTTGGCGCGCTCGAGCAGCGCGCCGATGCGCTCGATCGTGTAGATCCGCCCGACGAGCGGCGCCAGCACGGCCGTCTGGTAACCGCAGCCCGTGCCCACCTCGAGCACGCTCTCGAGCGGTCCGCCCTCGAGCAGCGCCTCGCTCATGCGCGCGACGATGTAAGGCTGGGAAATGGTCTGGCCAAAGCCTATCGGCAGCGCCGTGTCCTCGTAGGCGCGGCTGCCGAGCGCCTCGTCGACGAAGATATGACGCGGTACGTTGCGGATGCGGTCGAGCACGGTGAGGCTGCTGATGCCCTGCTCGCGCAACCGCTGCACCAGCCGGTCACGCGTGCGCGCCGAGGTCATCCCGATTCCGTTGAATCGCAGGTCAGCCATCGATCCCTTCCAGCCAGTGCTGCAAAGGGCTCAGGGCCGCGTGGCGCGTCAGATCGATCTGCAGCGGCGTCACCGACACGTACCCGAGCGTGATCGCCTCGAAGTCCGTGCCGGGTCCGGCATCCTGCTGCGGGCCGGCGGGCCCGACCCAGTAGACGGGCCGGCCGCGGGGGTCGCGGGCCGGCACGATGGGCTCGGAGCGGTGGCGGTAGCCGAGGCGCGTGCCGCGAAAGCCGCGCAGCGACTGGAACGGCACGTCCGGGACATTGACGTTGAGGATGAGCGAGGGCTCGAGCGGCCGGCGCAGGAGCTCGCCCACCAGCGAGCGCGCCACCTGCGCCGCGGTGTCGAAGTGTCCCTCCCCTTCCGGGGTGGTGCACAGCGACACGGCGATCGTCGGGAGTCCGAGAAACCGTCCTTCGATCGCCGCCGCCACGGTACCGGAGTAGAGCACGTCATCGCCCAGATTGGCCCCGTCGTTGACCCCTGAAACCACCATGTCGTGCTCGTAGTCGAACAGTCCGGTGATGGCAAGGTGCACGCAGTCGGTCGGGGTGCCCTGGACGCAGTACACGGCGGGCTCCACCTCGAGCACGCGCAGCGGCATGTCGAGGGTGAGGGAGTTGCTGGCACCGCTGCGGTTGCGGTCGGGCGCCACCACCGTGACCTCGGCCAGGTCCGCGAGGGCCCCCCTCAGGATACGGATCCCCCGGGCCTGGTAGCCATCGTCGTTGCTCAGCAGGATCTTCACGGATTTGACATCGGGAATACGGCGAGGAACATGCCTCGGGACGGGCGCGACTATACTGGAAGTGGAAGCGAAAAATTCGGTGCAACCCGGCCAATTGAGAGGCGACCGTGAGCCAGCCCACCGATCCTGATCCGGACTCCCGCCTGTTCCGCGATGCCGTCCGGGACGTCAAGCCGCTCAATGGCCCGCCCCCCGCGCCGCAACCGCCCAAGCCCCGCCCGGCGGCCCGCTTCACCCGCGCCGACCGGCTGGCCGTGCTCGAGGAAAGCCTGCGGGACGAGCGGGACGACCCGGCGCTCGCCGGTGGCGAGGAGCTCGTCTTCCACCGCGACGGGGTCGATCCGGCCGTGCTGCGCAAGCTGCGCCGCGGGAACTATCGGGTCCAGGGCGAGATCGACCTGCACGGCCTCACGGTCGCCGAAGCGAGGCAGGCGTTGCGCGAGTTCCTCTTGCATGCGCTGGACAGCCGCTGGCGCTGCGTACGCATCGTCCACGGCAAGGGTCTGCGCTCGGGCAGCCGCGGACCCAGACTCAAGGGCCTGGTCGGCTCGATGCTGCGCCGCCTCGATCCGGTGGTGGCGTACGTGTCGGCGCGGCCGATGGACGGCGGCAGCGGCGCGGTCTACGTATTGCTCTCCTCGTAATCGACCAGGGTGAACAGCTCGCGCAGCACGGCCGTGGCGTAGGCTCCCCGGGCCAGGCCGAACTCCAGCACGACCTCGTCCCCGCCCTCGCGCCGCCAGCACAGATCGCGCACCGACAGCCGCAGGCCCCTGCGCTCCTGATCCATGCCCGCCTCGGCGAGGAGCGCGCACGCCGCGCCATGCTGCCGCGCGACACGCTCCTCGAGCGCAAGCACGCTGCCCGCGCACGGCGGGGCGCCTCGGCCCCAAAGAGGCCCCGTGGGATGGATCTCGAGCCGCGCACAGCGCTCGCACAGCGTCTCATCGGGCGCATCGACCGGGAAGTGGCTGCCGCGCCCATCGAGCACGGCGAGATCGCCGGCCCGCAGCTGCTCCCAGCTGCCCTCCTCCACGCGCGCCCCGAGCACCGCGTTGAAAATGAGGCTGCGGGCCGCCGACAGCACGAAGCCGCGCTCGGACGGTTTCAGACTGCGCAGATCCTCTCCGATGCGCCCGAGGTTCGCCCCGTCGCGGCCGAAGCGCTGCGGCCCGAAGTAATTCGGCACGCCGCGCTCGCGGATCGAGGCCAGTCGCTCCCCGAGCGCCGCCTCGGGGGCCGTCACGCCGCGGGCACGGATGAGGAAGCGGTTGCCGGCAAGGGCGCCGCGGGGAAGCTTGCGAGCGTGCGCGTGGGCCTCGAGGACCTTAAACTGCGCGCCCCCTACGCCGTCCCAATCGGTGCGCGCCCGCGGCGCGCGCGGCACCGAGAACCACTGCACCGCGACCGACCGGCGGTCCTTCAACCCCGCATACCCGACCTCCATGGGACGGCAGCCGCAGGCGCGCGCAAGCTCACGCGCCACCCATTGCGTGTTGGTATTGCGCTTGCGCACCTTGAGCAGCGTGTGCGGCCCGGCACCGGAGGGCGCGAAGCCGAGCTGCTCGTGCACGAGGAAGTCCTCCGGGTGCGTGCGCAGCCGCGCCCGGCACACGGGCGGCCCGAGCGCCCGCGGGGGCTCGAGGGCCGCCTCAGGGCCCATCGAGGAGCAGCACCACGGCCTGGGCTGCGATGCCTTCGGCCCTTCCGAGGAAGCCCAGCTTCTCCGTCGTGGTCGCCTTGATGTTGACCGCGCCGGGGGGCACTTGCAGAAGCTCCTCGAGCGACCCCCGGATCTGCTCGCGGACCGGGGCGAGCTTCGGGGCCTCGGCGAGCACCGTCACGTCGGCGTTGCCCACCCGGAGCTTGCGCGCGTGCAGCATCTCGAGGGCTGCGCGCACGAAGCGGCGGCTGTCGGCCCCCTTCCAGCGCGGATCGGTGTCCTGGAAGTGCTGGCCGATATCCCCGAGCCCCGCCGCGCCGAGCAGCGCATCGGTCAGGGCATGCAGCACCACATCGCCGTCGGAGTGCGCCACGACGGCGCGCGAATGCGGCACACGCACCCCGCCGAGCATGACATGGTCACCGGGCCCGAAGGCATGCACGTCGATTCCGGATCCGATTCTCATTCGCTTGACTCCGCGGCGCTCTGCAACCAGGCGGCGGCGAGCGCCAAGTCCGCGCCGCTGGTGATCTTGATGTTCACCGCCGATCCCTCGATGAGCGCCGGCCGGTGCCCCAGCCACTCGAGCGCCTGCGCCTCGTCGGTCGGCAGCCGCCGCGCCTCGTGCGCCCGATCGAGCGCCTCGCACAGCGGCGCGTAGCGGAACATCTGCGGCGTCAACGCGCGCCACAACCCCGCCCGCTCCACGGTCTGCGCCACCTCGCCCTCGCCGTCGTCGCGCTTCAGGGTATCGGCCGCGGGCGCCGCGAGCAGCCCCCCGAGCGGATGCCCCTCGAGGCGGCTCAGGAGTGAGTCCAGGTCCCGGACCGGCAGGCAAGGCCTCGCCGCATCGTGCACCAACACCCAGTCGTGCGGCTGCGCGCGCCCCGACAGCGCGGCGAGGGCGTTGCGCACCGAGTGGCTGCGCTCGGCGCCTCCCGCAGCGGCGATCACCCCGGCCGGGGCGATGTCCGGCCAGTACGGGTCATGCGCGGCGAGCGCGACCACCGCGCCGGCGCACCTGCGGTCGCCGAGAAAGGGCGCCAGGGCCCACTCGATGACGGTGCGGCCGCGCAGGATGGCGTACTGCTTGGGGCGCCCGGCGCCGAACCTGCGGCCGATGCCCGCCGCCGGCATGACGAGCCAGTACCTCACCTCGCCCTCGCCGTCATTTGCCGCCGCGCCCCTTGCGCGCCGCCGCCTTCGGCGCCGGCACCCTCGGGGCCGGCACCCTCGGGGCCGGCTCGATGACCTGGTAGAACGTCTCGTTCGGGCCGATCATGCCAAGCTGGCTGCGGGCAAGCTCCTCGATCCCCGAGGTGCCGGTCTCGAGCTCCTTCACCTCGGCGGCCAGGCGCGCGTTGCGCCGGGTGAGGCGCGCATTGAGCGCCTTGTGCGCGGCCACCACGTGCTCCAGGCGCCAGACGCTGCGCACGCCGTCGCGCGACACCCAGATCCGATACTGCAGCGCGAGCAGCGCCGCGGCCATGGTCACTGTCAGAATTTTCATCGGTGTCGTCATGCGCGGCGCGCAGGGTCGAACGGGGTGATTCTCCTGCGCGGCGCGCAGCGCCCGACGGGGCTCGCCATGGGCGAACCCCGTGCACGAAGCGCTACGCACCCGCGCCGCACCCGGTCACACCTTCACGGGAAAGGCGTCGCGGCCGGCGTAGCGGACCTTGCCGAGCTCGGCCTCGATGCGCAGCAGCTGGTTGTACTTGGCGATGCGGTCCGAGCGCGAGAGCGAGCCGGTCTTGATCTGCGTGGCCGCGGTGGCCACCGCGAGATCGGCGATGGTGCTGTCCTCGGTCTCGCCGGAGCGGTGCGAGATGACCGCGGCGTAGTGCGCGTGGTCGGCCATGTCGATGGCCGCGAGCGTCTCGGTGAGCGTGCCGATCTGGTTGGGCTTGATCAGGATGGCGTTGGCGATGTGCTTCTCGATGCCTTCCCCGAGGATGCCGGTGTTGGTGACGAAGATGTCATCGCCCACGAGCTGGCGCCTCTCCCCGAGCGCGCGCGTCAGCTGCGCCCAGCCGTCCCAGTCGCCCTCGGCCATGCCGTCCTCGATCGTGACGATGGGGAAGCGGCCGGCGAGATCGGCGAGGTAGCGCGTGAACTCCCCGCTCGAGAAACGCCGCCCCTCGCCCCTGAGCTCGTAGCTGCCGTCGCGGAAGAACTCGGAGCTCGCCGCATCGAGCCCCAGGCAGATGTCCCGTCCGGGGGCGTAGCCGGCCTTCTGGATCGCCTGCATGATGACCTCGAGCGCCTCCTCGCTCGAGTCGAGGTTGGGCGCGAACCCGCCCTCATCGCCCACCGAGGTCGCAAGCCCGCGCTCGTGCAGGATCTTCTTCAGCTGATGGAACACCTCCGCGCCGTAGCGCAGCGCCTCGCGAAAGCTCGGCGCGCCGACCGGCAGGATCATGAACTCCTGGATGTCGAGGCTGTTGTCGGCGTGAGCGCCGCCGTTGATGATGTTCATCATCGGCACGGGCATCACCGGCTCGCGCCCGGCGCACTGGTGCGCCCCGAGGTAGCGATGCAGCGCCTGGCCGGCCTCGCACGCGCAGGCTCGCGCCGCGGCAAGCGACACCGACAGTATGGCGTTGGCGCCGAGCCTGCCTTTGTTGTCCGTGCCGTCGAGCTCGATCATCCTGCGGTCGAGGCCCGCCTGATCGCGCGCGTCGGCTCCGAGCAGAGCCGATCGCAGCGCCGTGTTCACGTGCTCCACGGCCTTCAGCACCCCCTTGCCGAGGTAGCGCCTCTTGTCCCCGTCGCGCAGCTCCACCGCCTCGCGCGTGCCGGTCGAGGCCCCCGAAGGGACAGCGGCGCGGCCCAGGGCGCCGGAGTCGAGGATGAGATCGCACTCGACGGTGGGATTGCCCCGGGAATCGAGAATTTCGCGGCCGCGGATATCGGCGATTCGGCTCATGCTCAAAGTCCTCCAACGTGCGTCAAATGCGGACGGTCTGCGATCGATTCCCGCAGCGCTTCGCTCCGGGGCGCGCCGGGCTCCGGGGGCGCCGGCCTCGGCGGGAAACCCCCTGGATCGGTCCTCGCGATCCCGAGCGTCCGGGGAGGGCTCGCCGAGGTCGGGAAAGCCTTGCGCACCGCCCCGCCTACCCGCCTTCCCGCGCAAGCAGCGTCTCCTCGAGCGGCCGGGATTTGACGGCCGCATCGAGGGATTTCAGGGTCGCGAGCAGCGGCTCCATGCGATCGAGCGGCCAGGCGTTCGGGCCGTCCGAGAGCGCCTTCTCCGGCTGCGGGTGGGTCTCCAGGAACACGCCGGCCACTCCGGCGGCGACCGCGGCGCGGGCGAGCACCGGCACGAACTCGCGCTGGCCTCCGGAGCTCGCGCCGCGCCCGCCGGGCAGCTGCACCGAGTGGGTGGCGTCGAACACCACCGGGCAGTGCGTCTCGCGCAGGATCGACAGCGAGCGCATGTCGGACACCAGGTTGTTGTAACCGAAGGTGAAGCCGCGCTCGCACACCAAGATGTCGCGGTTGCCGGTCGAGCGGGCCTTCTCGACGACGTTGCGCATCTCCCAGGGGGAGAGAAACTGGCCTTTCTTGATGTTGACCGGCTTGCCGAGCGAGGCGACGCCCACGATGAAATTGGTCTGCCGGCAGAGAAAGGCGGGGGTCTGCAGCACATCGACGACGGCGGCCACCTCATCGAGGGGCGTATCCTCGTGCACGTCGGTCAGCACCGGCACGCCGATCGCGCGCCGCACGTCCTGCAGCACTTTCAGCCCCTGCTCGAGCCCCGGCCCGCGAAAGCTCCCGCCCGAGGAGCGGTTCGCCTTGTCGAAGGACGCCTTGAACACGAACGGGATGGCGAGCCGGCGGGTGATCTCCTGCAGCCGTCCGGCGACGTGCTGGGTGAGATCGGCGCTCTCGATGACGCACGGTCCGGCGATCAGGAAAAGCGGCCGCTCGATTCCGATGTCCTCGCCGGCGAGTCTCATGCCCAGCAGGCTCCTCAGGCGAGCGCGGCCTGCGGCAGCTGCGCGGCGGAGCGCCGGGCGCGCGCGGCGCGGATGAACCCGCTGAACAGCGGATGGCCGTCCCGCGGCGTCGAGGTGAACTCCGGGTGGAACTGGGTCGCCATGAACCACGGATGATTCGGCAGCTCGATGACTTCCACCAGCTCATCGCGCGAGAAGCCGGAGAATCTGAAGCCGCCCTGGCGGTAGCGGTCGAGATAGTTGTTGTTGAACTCGTAGCGGTGGCGGTGGCGCTCGAGGATCACGTCCCGGCCGAAGATCTCCCGGGCGCGCGTGCCGGCCCCGAGCAGCACCTCCTGGGCGCCGAGGCGCATGGTGCCGCCCTTGGCGGAGGCATCATCGCGGGTCTGCATCCCGCGGGCCTGGTCGCGCCACTCGCTGATGAGGGCGATCACCGGATGCGGCGTCCCGCGGTTGAATTCCGTGCTGTTGGCGCCGGTGAGCCCGAGGACGTGCCGGCCGAACTCGACGATGGCCACCTGCATGCCGAGGCAGATGCCGAGATAGGGCACGCCGTGCTCGCGCGCGTAGCGGACCGAGAGGATCTTGCCCTCGATGCCGCGCTCGCCGAAGCCGCCGGGCACGAGAATCGCATCCATCCCCTTCAGGGCGTGCGTGTCGTGCTGCTCGATGTCGGTGGACTCGATGTAGTGGATGTTGACGCGCGTGCGCGTCTTCAGCCCGCCGTGCATCAGCGCCTCGTGCAAGGAGAGGTACGAGTCGCGGATCTGCACGTACTTGCCGACCATGGCGATGTCCACCTGGCCGTCGGGACTGGCCTTGGCGTTGACCACCTGGCGCCACTCGGTGAGGTCGGTCGGCGGCGCGGTGATCCCGAGCTTGCCGACCACGATGTCATCGAGCCCCTGCTCGTGCAGCAGCATCGGGATCTGATAGATGTCCTCGGCGTCGACCGCGGAGATGACGGCGCGCTCCTCCACGTTGGTGAACAGCGCAATCTTGCGCCGCTGCTCCTCCGGCAACGGGTGCTTGCAGCGGCACAGCAGCACATCCGGCTGGATGCCGATGCCGCGCAGCTCCTTCACCGAGTGCTGCGTGGGCTTGGTCTTGATCTCCCCCGAGCCGCCGACCACGGGCACCAGCGTGAGGTGCATGTAGACGCACCGGCCCCGCCCGAGCTCCACCCCCATCTGGCGGATGGCCTCGAGAAAGGGAAGCGATTCGATGTCGCCCACGGTGCCGCCGATCTCGACCATGCACACGTCGGCCCCCTCGGCCCCGAGCTCGATGCTGCGCTTGATCTCATCGGTGATGTGCGGGATGACCTGGACCGTGGCGCCGAGGTAATCGCCGCGTCGCTCCTTGGCGATCACCCGCTCGTAGATCCGCCCCGTGGTGAAGTTGCTGTTGCGCCCGGTGGTGGTGCGCACGAAGCGCTCGTAGTGCCCGAGGTCAAGATCGGTCTCGGTGCCGTCCTCCGTGACGAACACCTCCCCGTGCTGGAAGGGACTCATCGTGCCCGGATCGACGTTGATGTACGGATCGAGCTTGACCATCGCGACCTTCAGCCCCCGGGCCTCGAGAATCGCGCCCAGCGAGGCGCTCGCGATGCCCTTGCCCAATGAGGACACGACGCCGCCGGTGACGAATACGAATCGCGTCATAGGATGAATGCGTTGAGGATGACCCGCCGTTGTGAGACCACTGTCGGAGCCTGAAAGCCCGGGGCACGACGGGAGCACAGTCTATCACACCATCCCGCCTCGCCTGAACTATTCACACCGGGAGTGATCCGGCGGCCGCGGCAGCGGGCCTCAGCGCGATGCGGCCGGCGGCCTCTTCCAGAGGAGCCGGCCGCGGCGGGCGCTCCCCGGCCCGGCGCGCACGGACTCATCGAGCCACAGATCACCGGCGGCGAGCAGCGCGCCCCCGGCGTAGATCAGCGGCATGCGCGCCCGCTCCCCAAGCGGCACCCGCTCCTCCTGCAGCAGGCTCTTCAGCGCGCGCCGCGCGCCGCCGCGGCGCACCCGCAGCCGCTCCCCGCCGCGCCGCCAGCGCACGGTGAGCTGCGCCGGCAGCGCATCGAGATCGAGCGGGCCGTGCGGATCGGGCGCGAGCTCGAGCGCGCCCCGGTCCTGCGGCAGCTCGCACCGCAGCGAGGCGCCGAGGTCCCAGGCGAGCTCCTGCGCAACCCGCCGCGCCGCTGACATCGCGCCGGCCTCCGCGATCGAGAGCCGGTCCGCATGGCGCTCGAGGCGCGTGTTCCCCCACTCGACACACGGATGGGCATCGGGCCGCGCCTCGATCACCGAGCCGGCGATCTCCTCCAGGCGGCGCGTATCGGGCACCGCCCGCGCGCACGCCGCGATCCAGAATCGCAGCGCGTTGCGCCGCCGCGGCATCGGCAGCGCCCGCAGCGCCTTCGCCGACAAAGCGGACCCGTCGCTGGCGCGCTCGACGTCGGCACGGGCCAGCGACTCGAGCAGCTGCTGCGCCTCGGCCGCGTGCCGCGCCGAGCGGGCCGCCGCCGCCGCCACCCCGCTCCAGCGCGCGCGCACCGCGGGCAACACCCGCCGGCGCAGATAATTGCGATCGAACCGCTCATCGGCATTCGAGTCGTCCTCGACCCACGCAAGACCGCGACCGCGCACCCACGTCTCGATCTCCGCGCGCGTGCGCTCGAGCAGCGGGCGCACGAGCAGCCCCGTCCCGAAGGGCGCCGCCGCGGGCATCGCGGCGAGCCCCGCCAGCCCGCAGCCGCGGAACAGTTGCAGCAGGACCGTCTCGAGCTGATCGTCCTGGGTGTGCGCCGTGAGCAGCGCCTCCCCTTGGCGCAGCTGCGCGGCGAGACATCGATATCGGGCGAGGCGCGCCGCCTCCTCCAGCGACCCGCCCCGCCTGCGCTGCACCGTGACGGTCGCCACTTTCAGCGGCACGCCGAGCGTGCGCGCCAGGCGCCGGCAATGTCCGCTCCAGCCCCGCGAGCCCGGCTGCAGGCGATGATCGACATGCACCGCGCGCAGTCTCAGCCCCTGCGCGCGCGCGCCCGCGAGCGCCGCGAGGAGCGCAGTCGAATCGACCCCGCCGCTCAAGGCAACACAGACCGACACCTGCGGAAACCCGGGCAGCAGCCGAGTCAGGCGCTCGAGCAGCCACTCGGGGCCGAAGGCCCGGCTCACCCGCCGGCGGGGGCGGGGGCCGTCGTCCGGCCCTTCCCGGGCCTCGCCCCTTCGGGGCGCGCGCCTCGCACCCTCCTGGTTCGTCCCCGGCGATTCATTCACGGGGCGCTCTCGCTGAACACCCCGAAGGAGCCGATCCGGCGCGCGCGCGCCTCGAGCAGCGCCTCGCGGGAGATCGCCTGCAGCTGATCGAGCTGCGTGAGCAGCGCCGTCTTGAGCCTCGAGGACATCGTCGCCGGATCGCGATGCGCCCCGCCGAGGGGCTCCTCGATGACCTCGTCCACCAAAGCGAGCTTCTTCAGCCGGTCGGCCGTCATGTTGAGCGCCTCGGCCGCCGCCTCCCGCTTCTCCTGGCTCTTCCACAGGATCGACGCGCAGCCCTCGGGCGAGATCACCGAGTAGGTGCTGTACTGCAGCATCAGCAGCCGGTCGCACACGCCGATCGCGAGCGCTCCGCCCGAGCCGCCCTCGCCCGTCACCACCGTGACGATGGGCACGCCGAGCCTCGACATCTCCTGAAGGTTGCGGGCGATCGCCTCGCTCTGCCCGCGCTCCTCCGCGCCCACGCCCGGATAGGCGCCCTGGGTATCGATCAGGGTCACGAGCGGCAGCCCGAAACGCTCGGCCATGTGCATCAGACGCAGCGCCTTGCGATAGCCCTCCGGCCTCGGCATGCCGTAGTTGCGCCGCACCCTCTCCTTGGTGTCGCGGCCCTTCTGATGGCCGATGAGCATGAGCGCGCGTCCCTCGATGCGCGCGAGCCCGCCCACGATGGCGTGATCGTCGGCGAACATCCGGTCCCCGTGCAGCTCGTGAAAGTCCGTGCAGATCGCATTGACGTAGTCGAGCGTGTAGGGACGGTGCGGATGGCGTGCGAGCTGGGTGATCTGCCAGGGGGTGAGGTTGGCGAAAATGCCGGTCGTCAGCTGCCGGCTCTTCGCCTGCAGGCGCGTGATCTCCTCTTGAATGTTGACCTCGGGGTCGCAGGTGACGTGCCTGAGCTCCTCGATCTTGGCTTCGAGCTCGGCGATGGGCTGTTCGAAATCGAGAAAGGCGACGGCCATGCGCAGTACCGGGGCTGTTGCAGTCTGGGCGCGAGGGTACGGGCGGAGCGCTCCGGGCGCAAGTGACCGCGCCCGCCGCCGCCGCCGCCGAGGCGCCTCCCTAACCGTCCGCCGACAGCGGTCCGCCGGCGACGGGCGCGGCGTAGAGCGGCACCACGGCGCCCGCCCCGAGCAGCCCCTCGAGGCCCTCGAGCAGCTCCGCGGAGGGCTTCACGGACCACTCCGGAGCCAGTGCCAGGCGGCCCCCGGCGCCCGCGCAGGCGTACTCGATGAGGACCGGACACGGCCCCGGCCGGAAGCGCCCGAGCAGCTCCCCGAGCCGGCGCTGCAGCGAGGCGTTGTCGGCGCCCGCCGGCCACTGGATGAGGATGCGGCGGGCATGACGCTCGAGCGCCTTGGCGAGATCGGTGAGGCGCTTCAGGTTGAGCCGCCAGCCGTCCGAGAAATCATCGAAGCGCAACAGCCCCTCGGCCAGAATCAACGCGTCCTTGACGATGAGGTCGCGCTGCTGCTGATAGGCGTCCTCGAACAGGCTCGCCTCGAGCCGCCCGGTGCAGTCATCGAGTGTCAGGATGATGCGCGAGCCGCGCTTGCGGACCTCCTCGATCAGGCCCGCCACGATCACGGGCCTGCCCCCGCCGAAGCGAGGCTCCATCCCCGGCGCGGGCCGCGCGCTCCCCGTTCCCGGCTCACCGCTCACCAGGTCCCCGATCCGATGTGACACGACCGTGGCGAGCCCCGGCTCGAACCGCCTGATCGGGTGGCCGGTGAGATACAGCCCGAGCGTCTCGCGCTCCCCGGCGAGGCGCACCGCCTCGGGCCACTCCGGCAGCGCCGGCGCGCTCGGGCGCGCCACCGGCGCGGCGAGCGCTCCCGTGCCGAGCCCGAACAGATCGTCCTGGCCGGCCGCGAGGGCTTTGGAGTCCTGCTCGCCGAGCTGGATGGCCGAGGGCAGCCGGTCCATGAGCGTGGCGCGGTTGGCCTTGAGCGCATCGAGGCTGCCCGAGCGCAGCAGCGCCTCCAGCACCCGGCGGTTGGTTTTCGTCAGATCGAGCCTGCGGCACAGGTCCTCCAGGGTCTCGAACGGCCCGCCCGCCTCGCGCTCGGCCACGATCGCCTCCACGGCGCCCCGGCCGACTCCCCGGACCGCCCCGAGGCCGTAGCGGATGGCGCGCTCGCCCTCGACGACGAACTCGTACCGGGAAGAGTTGATGTCGGGCAGGCGCACCTCGATCCGCATGGCGTTGCACTCGTGGATCAGCGTCACGACCTTGTCGGTGTGATCCATGTCCGCCGACAGCATGGCCGCCATGAACGCCGCCGGGTCGTGCGCCTTGAGGTAGGCGGTCTGATACGAGAGCAGCGCGTAGGCGGCCGCGTGGCTCTTGTTGAAGCCGTACCCGGCGAACTTCTCCATCTGGTCGAAGATCGCGTTCGCGGTGCGCTCATCGATCGCGCGCGCCGTGGCGCCGGCGACGAACACGCTGCGCTGCTTGGCCATCTCCTCGGGCTTCTTCTTGCCCATGGCACGGCGCAACAGGTCCGCGCCCCCGAGGGTGTAGCCGGCCAGGCGCTGCGCCATCTGCATCACCTGCTCCTGGTAGACGAACACGCCGTAGGTGACCGCGAGCACCTCCTTCATGTCCGGGTGCAGGTACTCGGGCTTCTTGCCGTGCTTGCAGGCGACGTACTCCGGGATCAGCTCCATCGGACCGGGGCGGAACAGGGCGATCAGGGCGATCAGGTCCTCGAAGCGGTCGGGCTTGGCATCCCGGAGCAGGCGCTGCATGCCGCTCGATTCGAACTGGAATACCGCGACCGTCTGCGCTTTCTTGAGCACGCGCTCGTAGGTGGCGGCATCATCGAGGGGGATGCGGGCGATATCGAGGGGCGCCTCGCCCGCCTTCGCGCGCAGCGCATTGATCGACTTGACCGTCCAATCGATGATGGTGAGCGTGCGCAGACCCAGGAAGTCGAACTTCACCAGGCCCGCGGCCTCCACATCGTCCTTGTCGAACTGGGTGACGACGCTGCCGCCGGACTCATCGCAGTAGAGGGGGGCGAAGTCCGTCAGCACCGAGGGGGCGATGACCACGCCGCCGGCGTGCATGCCGGCGTTTCGCGTCAGTCCCTCGAGCGAGCGGGCCAGATCGATGAGCGCGTGGATGTCCTCCTCGGTCTCGTAGAGCTTGCGGAGCTCCGGCTCCTTCTCGAGCGCCTCATCGAGCGTGATGCCGAGCTCGAAGGGAATGAGCTTGGCGATCTTGTCGACGTACCCGTAGCTCATGCCGAGCACCCGGCCGACGTCGCGCACGACTGCCTTGGCCGCCATGGTGCCGTACGTGATGATTTGCGAGACGCGCTCGCGCCCGTAGCGCTGTGCCACGTACTCAATGACGCGGTCCCGCCCTTCCATGCAGAAGTCGACATCGAAGTCGGGCATGGACACGCGCTCGGGATTGAGGAAGCGCTCGAACAGCAGCTCGTAGCGCAGCGGATCGAGATCGGTGATCCCGAGGCTGTAGGCGACGAGGGAGCCGGCGCCGGAGCCGCGGCCCGGACCGACGGGCACGCCGTTGCCGCGCGCCCAGCGGATGAAGTCGGCGACGATCAGGAAGTACCCGGCGAAGCCCATCTGGCAGATGACGTCGAGCTCGCTGCGCAGGCGCTTCTCGTAGCCCTCGTAGCCCTCGTAGCCCTCGTAGCCCTCGGGGCCCGCCGCGGCCCCCCCCGCGCGTGCGCGCCCCATCTCCCGCAGGCGCCGCTCGAGCCCTGCGGCGGCCTGCCCTCGCAGGAACGCTTCGGTGCTCATCTCGCCCGGCACCGGATAAGGCGGCAGGCGCGCACGTCCGAGCTCGAGCACCAGCGTCGAGCGGCGCGCGATCTCCACGGAGTTGGCCAGAGCTTCCGGGAGGTCGGCGAACAATCGCGCCATCTCCTGCGGCGAGCGCAGGTACTGCTGCGGCGTATAGCGGCGCACCCTGGCCGGATCCGCGAGCAGCGCCCCATCGTGGATGCACACGCGCGCCTCGTGCGACGCGAAATCCGCGGACTTGAGGAATCGCACGTCGTTGGTCGCCACGACCGGCACGCCGCGGCGCCCCGCGAGGCTCACCGCGGCGCCGATGTAGAGCTCCTCATCGGGCCGCCCGAGGCGCTGCAGCTCGATGTAGTACCGGTCCGGGAACAGCGCGAGCCACTGATCGAGCGCGCGCCCGGCCTCGCCCTCGCGCCCGTTGGCGAGCGCGCGCCCGACATCGCCCTCGGCGGCGCAGGAGAGCGCGATGAGTCCCTCCAGGGTCTCGGCGCTGAGCCAGCCGCGCTCGATCATGGGCGCCCCGCGCTGCTGGCCTTCGAGGTACGCGCGGCTCACGAGCCGAGTCACGTTGCGATAGCCCGCCTGGGACTGGCAGAGCAGCGTGATGCGCGTCGGCTGCAGGTGCTCGCCGCCCTCGCGCACATGCAGGTCGACGCCGATGATGGGCTTGACGCCGCCGGCGAGCGCATGGCGATAGAACTTGACCATCGCAAACAGATTGCTCTGGTCGGTGACGGCGACGGCGGGCATGCCGGCCGCGGCGGTGGCCTCGATGAGCTCGGGCACGCGCACCACGCTGTCGATCAGCGAGTACTCGGTGTGCAGGCGCAGATGTGCGAAGCTACTCATGGCACACCGCCCTCACCGGCGCGAAGGAGCGGCGGTGCTCGGGCGAGGGACCGAGCCGGCGCAGCGCCGCCAGATGCGCCGCGGTGCCATAGCCCTTGTGCGCCGCGAAGCCATACCCGGGGTGGCGCTCATCGAGCGCCACCATCAGACCATCCCGGTGCACTTTCGCGAGAATCGATGCGGCGCTGATCGCCGCCACCGTCGCATCGCCCCGGATGACGGTCTCGACGGTGCACGCCGGATCATCGAGCCGAGGCGCATGATCGCCGTCGACCTGCACGTGCACCGGGCGCACCGCGAGCCCGTGCACCGCGCGGCTCATGGCGAGCAGCGTCGCGCGCAGGATATTGAGCGTGTCGATCTCTTCGCGCCCGCTCGAGGCGAGCGACCATGCGAGCGCCCGCTCGCGGATGAGGAGCG
The DNA here is from genome assembly GCA_021792815.1 of Pseudomonadota bacterium. Next base: position 5,272 of record JAJYTX010000004.1, on the reverse strand, counting down.
CGAGGCGCTCGCGCGAGCGCTCCGAGAGGGTCTTCGAATCGGCGAGGCCCTCGATCGGACGGCGCGGATCCAAGATCACGGCCGCCGCCACGACCGGTCCCGCCAGCGGCCCGCGCCCGGCCTCATCGACCCCGGCGACGCGCGCCTCGGCCTCACGGGCGGCCTCACGGATCGCTTTCACGCACGGCCCCGCTCGCTGACGCTACGCCCCGAATGCACTCCAGAATGGCCTCCGCCGCCCTGCCTGCGCCCCCCACGCGAAGCCGCCGGTGCACGGACTCGAACTCGCCCGACAGCTCTCGCCGGTACGCCTCATCGCTCAGCCGCGTGAGCAGCGCCGAGCCGAGCGCCTCCCCGCTCACGCCCTCCTGCACGAACTCCGGCACCATCGGGCGCCCGACCAGCAGGTTCGGTTGGGAGAAGTACGGCACCTTGACCAGCCGCAGCCTGCGAAGCAGAAACGCGGTCAGCTCACCCAGCCGATACGCCACCACCATCGGCCGGCGCGTGAGCAGGGTCTCGAGTGTAGCGGTTCCGGAGGCGACGATGGCCGCGTCGCACGCCGCAAGGGCCCGCTGAGCCTGGCCTTCCAGCAAAATAATATCCGGTTTATCAGAAGCTTGTGCCTGCTTCCTCTGAAATACCTCACGCACCCGCGCCGTGGCCATGGGCGCAAGGAACCGCATGCCGGGCGATCGCGCGGCAAGCCAGGCCGCGGCCTCGATGAAATCCCCGCCCAACCGCTCGACCTCCCCCACCCGGCTGCCGGGCAGAAGCGCAACGACGGCGGCCCCCTGCTCGAGGTCCAGTGCGCGCCGCGCGGCCTCGCGATCGACTTCGAGCGGGATCTGATCGGCGAGCGGATGGCCGACGAACACCGCGCGCACGCCGTGCTCGGTGTAAAAGCCGGTCTCGAACGGCAGCAGACACAACACCAGGTCGCAGGCGCGGCCGATCCTGCGCACCCGGCCCTGGCGCCAGGCCCAGACCTGCGGAGCAACGTACTGGACGGTTCTGATGCCCCGGCCCTTCAGGCGCCGGGCGAGACCGAGGTTGAAGGTCGGCGCATCGATCCCGATGAACACATCGGGCCGCATCGCCAGAAACCTCCGGGTGAGCGCGGCCCGCAGGCGCAGGATCCGCGGCAGGTGCGGCAGCACCTCGGTGAAGCCCATCACGGCCAGCTCCTCGGCGTGCGCCCACGCCTCGCAGCCCGCGTCGATCATCTTCGGGCCGGCGACGCCGAAGCACTGCACACCCGGCACCCGCTCGCGCAGCGCGCCGATCAGAGCCGCCCCGAGCTGATCGCCCGAGGACTCCCCGGCGACGATCCCGATGCGCAGCGCCCGCGCGAGCGGCGGCTCGCACGCGGTCACTTCCGCGGGCGCGATCATCTCACGATACTTCGTTCCGATCGGCGGATGAAATCGACGAAGAAGCGCACTTCGGGCCGATCGGCGCCGAGGGCATCGAGCCGCTCGAGCGCCTCGCTCAGCCGGAGCTCGCAGCGATACAGCGTGCGATAGGCCTCGCGGATGTTGCGGATCTGGGCGGCATCGAATCCGCGGCGCTTCAAGCCCTCGGTGTTGACCGCGTGCGGCACCGCGGGATTGCCGGCCACCATGACGTAGGGGGGCACATCACGCGTGACGATTGCCCCGCCCGCGAGAAAGGCGTGCGCCCCGATCTGGGTGAATTGGTGAACGGCCGTGAGGCCCCCGAGGATCACCCAGTCGCCGATTTCCACGTGCCCGCCGAGGGCGGCGCAGTTGGCGAACACGGCGTGGTTGCCGACGGTGCAGTCGTGAGCCACGTGCGAGTAGGCCATGAACAGATTGTCATCGCCGATGCGGGTCACGCCGTGATCATGGGCCGTGCCGCGGTTGATGGTGCAGCTCTCGCGAAACACGTTACGGTCGCCGATCTCGAGGCGGGTCGGCTCGCCGCGGTATTTCTTGTCCTGCGGCGCATCGCCGATCGAGGCGAACTGGAAGATCCGATTGTCCGCGCCGATGAGGGTCGAGCCGTCGATGACCACATGGGGTCCCACGACGGTGCCCGGCCCGATGCTCACCCCGGGGCCGATGACGCTGAACGGTCCCACCGTCACATCCGAGGCGAGCTGCGCCCGCGGGGAGACGATGGCATGCGGGTCGATCACTTGCCGGCCTCCGGCGTCACCATGATCTCCGCATGCGCCACCTCGCTCTCCCCGACCCGCGCGCGGGTGGAGAACTTCCAGATGCCCCGCAGGCAGCGCTGCACCTGCGCCTCGAGAATGAGCTGATCGCCGGGCTCGACCGGCTTGCGGAAGCGCGCCTTGTCGATGCCGACGAAATAAAACCGAGTTTGATCCTCCGGCGCGCCGCCCTGGCTGTGGAAGATCAGGATGCCGGCGGCCTGGGCCAGCGCCTCGATGATGAGCACGCCCGGCATGACGGGGCGCGCCGGGAAGTGGCCCGTGAAGAACGGCTCGTTGTAGGTGACGTTCTTCAGCGCGCGGATGCTCTGTCCGGTGTGCCACTCGAGCACGCGATCGACCAGCAGGAACGGATAGCGGTGCGGCAGCAGCCGCAGAATACCGTGAATATCGAGTGGCAGGTCAGTCATCATCCTCTTCCTGGTCGCAGGCGCGGCCCGGGCGGCGCTCGAGCGCCTTGAGTCGGGTGGCGAAGGATTCGAGGCGCTTGAAGCGCGCGACCAGCCGGCGCCAGGTGGCGGCCTGTTCGTGTGGAATGTGTCCGGAGTATACCCCCGGGGCGGTGATCGAATGGCTGATCCCGGTGCGCGCGGTGATCACCACGTCATCGCTGATCGTCAGGTGACCGGCGATCCCCACCTGGCCGGCGATCATGCAGCGCCGCCCGATGGTGGTGCTGCCGGAGACCCCGACGCAGGCCGCCAGCGCGCTGTGCGCCCCCACGCGCACGTTGTGTCCGATCTGGATCAGGTTATCGAGCTTGACCCCTTCCTCGATCACCGTGTCCTCGATCGCCCCGCGATCGATCGTGGTGTTGGCGCCGATCTCCACATCGGCGCCAACACGCACCGTACCGATCTGCGGCACCTTGATCCACCGGCCCTGATCCTGCGCGAAGCCGAAGCCGTCCGCGCCGATCACCGCGCCCGGCTGGATCAGCGCGCGCGCTCCGATCTCGACACCGCGACAGACCGTCACCCGGGCGACCAGGCGCACGTCCTCGCCGAGGACGGCGTCCTCGCCGATCAGGCACTGAGGGCCGATGAACGCGCGCGCCCCGACCACGGCGCCCGCGCCGATGACGCTGAGCGCACCGACATGCGCACCGGGATCCACCCGCGCCTGCGCGGAGACCACCGCCGAAGGATCGATGCCCGAGGGCCCCGCTGGCAAGGGGTGCAGGATCGCCGCGATCCGTGCGTAGGTGGCGTGGGGATTGCGGCAAACCAACGCCGCCGCCGGGCAGACCCCGGCGGCCTCGGCGTCGAGCACCACCGCCCCGGCGCGCGTGGCGGCGAGCTCGGGCCGATAGCGCGGGTTGGCGAGAAACGCCACCGAGCGCTCATCGGCCGCCGCCAGCGTCGCCACACGCTCCACCATCACGCCCGGATCGCCGCGCAGCTCGCAGCCAAATCGGACTGCGAGCTCCCCGATCGAGACGCCCATGGAGGAAATGGGCCGCTAGTGGGCGGCGGGACCCTTGAACTCTTTCAGCAGGGCGGGAGTGATGTCGATCGCGCCATCGGCGTACAGCACCGCGTCGGAGGACAGCACGAGGTTGTAGCCGTGCTGGCGCGCGTAGACCTGCACGACACCCACCAGAGTCTTCTGCACGTTCGACATCAGCTCGTTGCGGCGCGTGTTGAGGGCCCGCTCGACCGACATCTGCTCTTCCTGGAACGACTGCGCCTTCTCGCGCAGATTGAGCTCGGCCTGCTCGAGCTGGTCCTGGGTCATGGTCGCCGCATTGCGCTGCAGCGTCGCCTGCTTGGCCTTGAGCGCAGTGGCCTCGCTCTGCAGGTGTTTCTGCTTCGGCAGAAACTGCCCGCGCAACGTCGCGATGGCCGAGCGGTATTGCGGCGAGGCCTGCACCAGCGCCAGGTAATCGACCACGGCGACCTTGAGGCCGGCGGCCTGCGCTCTCGCCGGCGCCAGTGCCACGGCCATGATGCCGGCGGCGATCATCACAACGACTGAACTGCTTCTGCTCAAGCGCTTCACGGCAACCCACCTCGGATGCAATGGAATAAAATAATATTAATAGGCCGCCGGTGGCGGCCAAGCGGGGAATGCTACCACTACGGCCGATGCGCGTCCCGGTCTCTTCGCGGGCAGCGCGACCGGGCCGCGCGGGCCGGCCGCCCCCGCCCCTCGCTGAGATCCGTCAAAACGCCTGGCCGACCGTGAACTGGAAGCCGCTCGTCTGATCACCCCATTGATTCTTGGCAAGATTGTAATGGGTCGCATTGAGCGGAATGCCATAGCTGAACTGGAACAGCCCCATGGGCGAGAGCCACTCCACCGCGATGCCCGCCGAGCGCTTCAGGCTCCCCCAGCCGGTGAGGTGATAGGTCACCGGCAAGCCGGCCGGCCCGTAGAACTTGATGCGGTTGCCGGTGTAGAAGACGTTGCCCACGTCAAAGAACAAGGCCACCCGGGCGCTGTGGCGCCACTTGGCGGGCATGGGCAGCAGCAGCTCGTTCTGGCTCACGATGTCGAAGTTGCCGCCGTAGGGGTTGCCGAAGTTGTCGCGCGGCCCGAGGAAGGCCTCCCGGTACCCGCGGACCGAGTCAGGGCCGCCGCCGAAGAACAGCCGGTAGGGGGGCAGGCCCGTGGTGTGGCCGAAGGAGGAGCCGTAGTCGACCGACTCGTGGAACGCGAGGGTGAGGTGGTGCGGCCAGAGCGGCAAGTACTGCAGGTAGCGCGCGCTTCCGACCCAGTACTCGACGCTGCTGCTCGGAACGGTGGCGCTCATGCTGAGGGAGGCCATCATGCCGCGGGTCGCGAACAGCGTGCGGTTGCGGTCATCGATGCCCCACCCGGCCATCAGCTGCACGTCGTTGAAGTTCGTGCCGTACAGCACGAAGTCGTTGTTGTAATAGTCCTGGTGCACCAGCTGGCTGTAGGGGCTGCCGTTGTGCTGCACCCACTCGATGGCCTGGGTGGCGCTGCCCTGGGAAGTGGTGAGGAGCCGGGCGTCCTCGAAGGCCGCCCCGAAGGTGAGGTACTGGAACTCGCTGATCGGATAGCTCCAGCTCGGCCCCGCATCGAGGGTCTTGGAGTCGAATTGCG
>JAJYTX010000211.1 GCA_021792815.1 Pseudomonadota bacterium | reverse complement strand
CAGGGCACCGTGGCCGCTGTATTGCACGAACGCCTGTCCGAGCGTGTTGATGGCATTCGTCGGGCCCATGAGCGTCACGTCGATGCGCTTGGGGTTGGCACTGTGCGAGCCGAGGGCGTTCGCGGTGAAGAAGCTCGCCCCGAGGCTGAAGCCGCCGAGGAACTGCGCCGTCTGATAGTTGAACAGGCCACCGAGCGAGAACGCCTGGGCATTCACCGTGGAGGCCGTCGAGTAGTCGCGCCTGAAGTAGTAGGAGCGCAGCTGGCCGCTGAACTGCCCGTTGGCGAGGAAACCGGCCAGCGTGTCCGCCTTCGCCGGCGGACCCGCGGCGGCCAGGGTCGCGGCGACGACGCATGAGACGACAAGCGATCTGTTGAGCATGAGGGGCTCCCTTGAGGTTGCTTCGTATCGGCCGGGCGTTCAGGGAACGCCTCTTGTCCGGTGCGCGGCTATTTAATGCCGCGAATGTGACAACCTCGTGACAGACACGGCGATGCGGTGCACCCCGGGGCGAGCGCGCACCGCCACCGGCGCGCGGCGCACGCGCGCCGATTCAATGCCGCAAATGTGACAACCTCGTGACAGACGTCGCGATGCGGTGCGCCCCTGAGGGGGCGCGCACCGCCATCGGCCGCGGCGCACGCGCAGCCAAAGCCGCCCGCCGGCTCAAAAAATGGCTTGCCGCCCGCGGCGGCGCACCTTATAAAACGCCGAGCGTTTGACACCCCAGGCCCGCCGCCCCGCCGCACATGTCCGACACCCTCGAGCTCACCCGTGACCTGATGACCCGCCGCTCCGTGACGCCCGCCGACGAGGGCTGCCAGGAGGTGATGATCCGGCGCCTGCGCGCCCTCGGCTTCGCGGTGGAGCCGCTGCCGTTCGGGAACGTGGCGAACTTCTGGGCCTGGCGCGGCCAGGCGGCTGGCCCGGTGTTCTGCTTCGCGGGCCACACCGACGTGGTGCCGACCGGGCCGCTCGAGGAATGGCGCAGCGACCCGTTCGTGCCGACGATCCGCGAGGGCGTGCTCTATGGCCGGGGTGCGGCGGACATGAAGAGCGGGCTCGCCGCCATGATCACCGCCACCGAGGCCTTCGTCGCCGCCCATCCGGCGCATCGCGGCCGGATCGCCTTCCTCATCACCAGCGACGAGGAAGGCCCTTCGGTCGACGGCACCAAGCGCGTGGCGGAGCTGTTTGCCGCGCGCGGCGAGCGCATCGACTGGTGCCTGGTCGGCGAGCCCTCCAGCGAGCGCTCGATCGGCGATACGATCAAGATCGGCCGGCGCGGCTCGCTCAGCGGCCGGCTCACCGTGCACGGCATCCAGGGGCACATCGCCTATCCGCAGCTCGCCGAGAACCCGGTGCACACCCTGGCGCCGGCGCTCGCCGAGCTCACCCGCCGGGTCTGGGACGAGGGCAACGCGCACTTCGAGCCGACCAGCTTCCAGGTGTCCAATCTCAACGCCGGCACGGGCGCCCCGAACGTGATCCCCGGGGAGCTCAAGGCGCGCATCAACCTGCGCTACTCACCGGTGCAGACCCTGGAGGGCCTGAAAGACACCGTCGAGGGCATCCTGCGCCGCCACGGGGTGCGCTACACGCTCGAGTGGCACCTGTCCGGAGAGCCGTTCTACACCCCCACCGGGGCGCTCTCGGAGGCGGTGTGCGCGGCGGTACAGGAAGTGACCGGCACCGCCCCCCGGCTCTCGACCGGCGGCGGCACCTCAGATGGGCGGTTCATCGCGCCGCTCGGCGCGCAGGTGGTGGAACTCGGCGTGGTGAACGCATCGATCCACAAGGTCAACGAGCACGTGAGCGTGCCGGAGATCGACGCGCTGCACCGGATGTATTTCAACGTGCTGCGCAATCTGCTCGCTTAGCGGGCCCTGCGCGCGTTCGCCACGATCCCGAGCGCCCCGAGCGCCAGCACCCACAGCAGCACCCACTCGGCCATCGAGAGACCGAGGAACGTCCAGTTGACGATACCGCACTCCCCGCTGCCGGTGAGCACCTTGCGGATCACCGCGGTGAGCGGCAGGAACTTCAGCATGATCGACAGCGGCGCGCCGCAGGACGGCAGGTCCTCGGGCGGCAGGTGCTGCAGGTAAATCTGCCGCGCGGCCACCGCGATGGTCGCCGCGGCCGCAAGCCCGATCAGCAGCGCATAGACGCGCGCGCCCCAGCGCCGCGGCGCGTGCAGCGCCGCGGCGAGGAAGATCACGCCGAGCGCCGCGATGCCGATGCGCTGGAAGATGCACAGCGGACACGGATCGAGGCGCAGATGAAACTGCGCGTAGATCGCGTAGCCGAGCAGGCCGGCGCACACCAGGAACCCGAGCGCGTTGACGCCGCGCCGATGCGAGCGATCGCCGGCGAGCGCCGCGCAGATCCCCTGCGAGACGCTCACGAGCCCAACCCTTCCCGGTCCTCGGGCGCCGGCCCGGGCGCGCGCCGCAGCTCCCGTTCCACGTCATCGAGCGAGGTGTGCCGCACGTCCTTGCCGTAGACCATGTAGATCACATACTCGCTGATGTTCTTGGCGTGATCGCCGATGCGCTCGAGCGCCCGCACCACCCACATCACATCGAGCGCGCGGCGGATGGTCCGCGGGTCCTCCATCATGAAGGTGATGCTCTGGCGCTGGATGGCTTCGTACTCCTCGTCGACCAGCCGGTCCTGACGCGCGATGCGCAGCGCCGACTCGGCGTCCATGCGGGCGAACGCATCGAGCGAATCGTGCACCATCTCGGTGACGATGCGCCCGAGATGCTTGATCTCGCGGTACTTGTCGACCGGGCGCTCCATGGTGGCGAGCCGCGAGGCGATGTAGCCGATCTTCTCGCCCTCATCGCCCATGCGCTCGAGGTCGGTGATGGTCTTGATGATGGCGACGATGACGCGCAGATCCCCCGCAGCCGGGGCGCGCGTCGCGAGGATGCGACTGCACTCCTCGTCGATCGACACCTCCATGTTGTTCACCTGGTAATCGCCGAGCGCGACCGACTCCCCGAGCGCGCTGTCGCCCTCGGTGAGCGCGGTGATCGCCTTCTGGATCTGCTGCTCGACGAACCCGCCCATGGACAGCACCCGGCTGCGCACGCGCTCGAGGTCCTCGTTGAAGCGACGGGAGATGTGATGCGTCAGGTCGGCGGTTTCCATCGGTGGGCGTCTCCGGGTCAGCAGGCTCTGCACAGGCGCGCCTCGGGCGATGATAGCCCAAACCCGCGCGGCTCAATCGTCCAACTCAGCCGTCGGCGAGCGCCGGCTGTGCGGCGCGCAGCCGCTCGGGGGGAAAGTGGCAGGTGAAGGTGCTGCCCTGACCGGGGGTGCTGTGAATTTCGAGCTCCGCCCCATGACGCTGCAGCACGTGCTTGACGATCGCCAGGCCGAGCCCCGAGCCGCCGGTCGCCCGGGAGCGGCCCGGGTCGACGCGATAGAAACGCTCGGTGAGCCGGGGAATGTGCTCCGGGGGGATGCCGATGCCGGTGTCGCTGACGGCGAAGTGTCCTCCGTCCGCATCCACCCACCAACGCATCTGCACCGAGCCCTCGGCGGGGGTGTACTTCGCGGCGTTGTCCACCAGGTTGGCGAACGCCGAGTGCAGCTCCGACTCGTTGCCGAGCAGCGCCGCGTCGGAATCGACCCGCAGGCGGACCTCGCGCGGATGGCTCGGCCGGGCGAGCACGTCCCGGCGCAGCAGCGCCATCAGCCCCGCCACGTCGAGCGGCTCGCCGCCGACGCGCTCGTCGGTCTCCTCGAGCCGCGAGAGCTCGAGCAGATCGTGAATGATGGCCGTCATGCGCTCGGCCTGGCGGCGCATCTCGACCACCGGTTGGGCGAACTCCGCATCGAGCGCCGGGTCCTGGCTCAGCGTCTCGAGGTAACCGGCAATCACCGTGAGCGGCGAGCGCAGCTCGTGCGAGGCGTTGGCGACGAAGTCCCGGCGCACCGCCTCGAGGCGCATCTGCCGCGAGACGTCGCTCGCGAGCAGCAGCTGCTCGCCATCGCCGTAGGGCACCAGCTGCAGCGACAGGTAGCTGTCCTGCGGAACCGAGCGGCGGATCACCACCGGGTTGGCGAACTCGCCCTTCTCGAGGTAGCGGGTGAACTGCGGCTCGCGCAGCAGGTTCTCGATGCGCAGTCCGAGGTCATCGCCGGGCCGCAGTCCGAGCAGCCGGGCCGCCATGCGGTTGAACCAGACGATCTCGCGCTGGGCATCGAGGATCACCACGCCGTTCGGCAGCGCCGCGGTCGACAGACGCAGCTGGCGCATCAGCTGCACGAAGCGTTCCTTGTGGAAGCGCTTGCGCCGGTGCAGCCGCACGATCTGCGAGATGACCCGGCCCCAGACCCCGCCGGTCTCCGGCGGCTCGGCGACACTGCGATGGTGCAGCCACCAGTCGACGCGGGCGAGCAGGATCAGCTGCCAGGCGAGATACCCCGCCAGCGCGCACGCCACGCCGGCCCACGGCGCGCGCAGCAACGCCCCGGCGGTGAGTCCGATCAGCACCGCCACGAGCAGCCGCGCGGCCGCGAACCACCAGACTTGCGCGGCCGGCCGCATCAGTGCGCCTTAGCCGAGAAGCGGTATCCGGAGCCGCGCACGGTCTGCACGAAACGCTCGAGGCCATACTTCTCGAGAGACTTGCGCAGCCGGCGCACGTGCACGTCGATGGTGCGCTCCTCGACGTACACGTTGCCGCCCCAGAGCCGGTCGAGCAGCTGTTCGCGGCTGAAGACCCTCTCGGGGTGGGTCATGAAGAACTCCAGCATGCGGTACTCGGTCGGGCCGAGCGGCACCGTCTCGCCCTCGACGCTGATCCGCTGGGCCTGCGGGTCGAGCTGCAGCGACTCGAACTGCACGCAGGACTCGAGTCCGCCCGCCCCGCCGCGGCGCAGCACCGCGTGGATGCGGGCCACGAGCTCCCGCGGAGAGAACGGCTTGGTGATGTAGTCGTCGGCGCCGCTGTCCAGACCCGTGACCTTGTCGCCCTCCTCGGCGCGCGCCGTCAGCAGGATGACCGGAAGATCGCGTGTCTCGCGCTCACGTTTCAGGGCGCGCGTCAGCTCCAGGCCGCTCATGTCCGGCAGCATCCAGTCGATCAGCAGCAGATCGGGTCGCCGGTCGGCGAGCGACTGGCGCGCCTCGCGGCTATCGGCCGCCTCGCGCACCTCGAACCCGGCCCGCCGCAGGCCGAAGGCGATCATCTGCCGGATCGCGTGCTCATCCTCCACGATTAAGATCAGTTTTCCCGACATGATACCGACCTGCCATGCGCCGGTCATTTCAGAGCATGATTGTTGCAGAATCATGACAGCGCGCCAGCGGGGCCGTCACCGCTCAGGACGATGACGGCCGGGCGACCGTGTCGCGCAGATACACCGGCAGGGCCTGCTCGGCGGGCAGGAGCCTGCCGGCGCGCACCTCGGGGGCCGCCAGCCGGGCGATCTCGGCCGCCCGCGGCAGCAGCTGCTCCGCGGACGGCCCGAGGCGCAGGCCCTGCAGCGCGCGCAGCTGCGGGTAGGCGGCAAAACCCCGGCCGAACCCCGCCGCCGCGGTGCCGCCCGGCAGCCGCACGCTCTCGGGCGCACCGACGCGCTCGGGCCCCGCGGGCACGGCAAGCCCGCCCTCGCGCTCGAAGCAGGCCCAGTACACCTCGCGCATGCGTGCATCCTGACAGACCAGCGCACGCTCGGCGCCCGGATCGGCCTCGAAGCCGCGCTGGGCGAGCGCCTGCAGGTCCGAGACCGGCACCACGGGCAGATCGGCCCCGAAGGCCAGCCCCTGGGCGAGGCTCGCGGCGAGCCGCACCCCGGTGAACGAGCCCGGGC
>JAJYTX010000210.1 GCA_021792815.1 Pseudomonadota bacterium | reverse complement strand
GGCCGCTCATGGTCACCTTGACCATGCCGCCGCCCGCCTCGCCGACGACTTCCAGGCCCGCGATCTGCTCCTGCATCTTCTGCATGTTGGCCTGCATCGCCTGGGCCTGCTTCATGAGCTGGTTGATATTGCCTCGCATGAGGTCGCTCCTCGCTGATCTTGACTGAAGAGGCCGCTCGCCTCCGGGGAAATCTCCTGACTTCAGGCGGGAGCGGATGTCAATTCGCCGGCCGTATGGTCTCGGGGATGGGCGCGGCGCCGAAGCGCTCGCGGAATCCCTGCACGCCCGGATCGGCCTCGAAGGCGCGGCGCGCCGCCTCGAGCTGCTCCTCGGAGGCGCGTTGCCGGGCCTGGGCCGGGGTCTCGGCCGCCTCGCCTGCGGTCGTGAACTCCAGGCGGATCGCCTGCCCGAAGTGCCTCGAAAGCGCCTGCCCGAGTTTTTCCTCGAGCGAGGCAGTTCGAAGCGCACGGCTGCGCGGGTCTATCGAGAGCTTCACGACCGCCCCCTCGCGCCCGAGCAGCGCACAATGACTGGCGAGCTGGCGTGCCGCGCCCTGCAGATCGAGCTGCGCCAGGATCTCGTCCCATTCTCCTGCGGCCGCGGATTCAGACGGCGCAGCGCTCGTCTGCGCACGCGGCACGGAGTCTTCGGCGCCGAGCGCAGCGCGGGGCCCGCCGCCGCGGGACGCTACCGGCGCGAGGCGGGTGCCCTCCACCGCAGGCCGGAACGCCAGCATGCGCAGCAGCGTCATCTCGAAACCGGTGCGCGGATCGGGCGCGAGGCCCAGATCGCGCCTGCCGATGAGGGCGGTCTGATAGTACAGCTGCAGATCCTCCGCGCCGATCGAGCCGGCCAGACGCGCGACGAGCTCGGGATCATACAGCTCATCTCCCTCGTACTCGCGCACCACCTGTTTGATCGCCACCCGCGTCAGCAGCGATGCGAGCTCATCGAGCACCTGCGCGTAGTCGGGCGCCCATTGCTCGAGCGACTGAGCAAAGCGCATCAGCTCGGCCGCGTCCGCCGCGGCGAGCCGCTCGGCGAGTTGCACGACGTGATCGCGTGCCACCGTGCCGAGCATGGCGCGCGCCTCGGCCTCGCCCGCACGCCCGCCACCGAAGGCGATGAGCTGATCGAGCAGGGACAGTCCATCGCGCATGCTGCCGTCAGCGGCCTGCGCCAACAGCGCGATGCCCGCCGGCTCGAACTCCATGTGTTCCTGATCGAGCACGGCCTTGAGGTGCTCGGCAATCTGCGCCGCGGGGATGCGCTTGAGGTTGAACTGCAGACAACGCGACAACACTGTCACCGGCAGCTTCTGTGGATCCGTGGTCGCGAGCAGGAACTTCACATGCGGCGGCGGCTCCTCGAGCGTCTTCAGCAGCGCGTTGAAGGAGTGGACCGAAAGCATGTGCACCTCGTCGATGAGGTATACCTTGTATCGGCCCCGCGTCGGAGCGAACTGTACGTTGTCCAGGATCTCGCGCGTGTCATCGACTTTGGTGCGAGAGGCGGCGTCGACCTCGATGAGGTCGACGAAGCGACCGGCATCGATCTCGAGGCAGCTCGGACACCGCCCGCAGGGCTCGGCGGTGACGCCGGTCTCGCAATTGAGGCATTTGGCGAGCAGCCGCGCGATGCTGGTCTTGCCGACACCCCGGGTGCCGGTGAAGAGAAATGCGTGGTGCACGCGGCCGCTCTGCAGCGCATTGACCAACGCGCGGCGGACGTGCTCCTGGCCGACGACCGCGGCAAAGGTCCTCGGCCGCCACTTGCGCGCCAGTGCGGTATACGTTTCGGTCATGGATGCCCCGGGCTACCTCGACCCCAAAGGGAGGCGGCCCGCATCAGCGAGTGCTCCGGCACCCGACATCGCCGCTGCCGCTGCTGCCTTCCGGCCCTGACGGGGTTCACGACTGGTCGTCGCGGAGTAGCCGATACGGGCCACCGCAGCTACATCATTCAGAAAAACCAGGCCCCGCCCGACGCCCCGGTGCGTGCCGGCACGAAGGTCGGGACAGGGATCGTCATCATAGCAGTGCCCGGCCGTCCGTGCCCCGAAAGCCGCATCCCTCGCCCCGGCTGCCCCTCGGCCGCGCAGGGGGGTTCGCGCTCCCCGGCAAGGCGCCAGCCGCCACCGGATCGGGCATCCCGCGCCGCTCGTCACGGACAGCAGGTGCGCTTCGGGGCCGCGCTCCGGCGCGCCGCCTGCACCGGTGGGCACGGGATCGATCCATATGAACAGAATACGCAACAATCGCCTGCCTGGGGTCTCAGTACGGCGCCGCAGGCGCTACAGCTGTAGAAGTAGAGACACCAGTCCGTCGGCATCGTCTCGGTATGGCGTGCCCCGCACTGCGGACAGGTGATCTCGCTCGTGAGCACAGGGTCCATTGGCCTCACCAGTGCGCCGCGCGCCCCGGCTCGGAGCCTCGGCGCTCAGAACGGATAATTGATGCCGGTGAACACGGCCGCGCCTTCACTGCCGTAGCCGACATCGACATATCCGACCACGTAGGGGGGAGCCACGCCCCGGAATCCGACTCCGACCACGTTGTGGAGCGAGTGGAGGGGCAAGAAAGCGCTGCGCGAGAACACACGGCCGGTGTCAAAAAAAGGCGCGATCTGAAAATCGATGCGCGTCGCGAACATATTGAGCCCGAACAGCCGCTGGCGCAACTCGAGATTCGCCGCGAACGAATCACGGCCGTAAAAGCGCGAGTCACCGTAACCCCGCAGCGTCTGCTGTCCGCCGAGGACGCTGTGATCCCCACCGATGCTGCTCAAGGCCCAGAACGGAGCGGCGTTCACCGACAGCATGTAGCGCAGATCGACATGCGCGGCGATGGTGAGCGTGTCGCGTGGCGACCAGTAGAACCGCGCGTCGGCACCGGCATCCGTGAACAACGGGTCGGACGAGATCGCATCGCGGCTGGCGATCCCACCATAGACGACGATATAGACGCCACGGCGGGGCATCGTAATGTCATCCCGGGTATCGTAGGTTACTGAGATGCGCTGCAACAGCTCGTGAGTGGTACCCAAACCGGGCGCATTCGGAAAACGGCGGGTGATCGGGACGATGCCCGGCAGGTGGCCAGCGATGATCTTCACCTTCTTCGCGAGGAAGGTGTAGGCCAGCTGCCAGACGTGGGTGACGTTCCAGCCGAGCGTCATCTGGAACCACAGCTGCTGATCGATGTAGACCGTCTGGTCGGCACGCCGGGACTCGTTGCCGATACCGAAGAACCGGGCGGTGCCGCTGCGATCGTAATCGGCTTCGGCGGTCAGCGACCAACGACCCCGGCGCAGCAGCCCGGTCTCATAGCGCGCATCGAGATTGCTCTCGATGCGCTGTTTGACGCCCGCGACGATCGACCACTGCGTGTCCGGAGAAGGGAAGTTCAGGACCCGCAGATGCCCTCCCCAGCCGAAATGGGCGTTATGGATGATGTCCGGCGCGATGATCCGATCGATTTCGCCGCCGCGGCCGTGCTGCAGCCGGGTCGGAATGATCCCGACGGTCGCGCCGTTGGTCGGGTCGACAGAGATGTTCGGTATCGGCACCACCGGCCAGGTGGCCGGGTTGAGCAGCCTGGAAGGGATCCGGATCGGGCGCAGTTGCCCGTCCGATGAGCGCCCCTGCGGTTCACCGGCCCAGGCCGTTACGCTCAGACAGACCAGGGCGGACACAATGGCCCTGCCGCACGACATTTTCACGGCGGCCTCTCGCACAGGCTCTATCCCTCGACCGTCGCGCTGGCGTGCCACCTGGATGCTGCCCGGGGGACCGGACGGCCCTTGCCGCGCCCACGGTGAACAGCGCGCCCTTTTCGCGCAATACGTAGAGGGCGTAGCTGACGGTCGGCGAGGCGCTCAGCGCCGAGGCGGCGCCGCCGAATCGGCGGCGGCGAGCTTATCCTGAGTTCGGGTCTCGAAATCCCCTGCGTCGTGGCGCTCGTGCAGCTGGTCCGAGAGCTCGCCGCTGATCCGGTTGACCATGCGCCCGCGCCGCACGGCCGGTCGCTCCAGCAGCTGCTCTGCCCAGCGCCGCACATTGCGGTACTCGTGCACGGCGAGAAACTCCGCCGCGCCGTACAACCCGCCGTGGGCCAGCACGCCGTACCAGGGGAAAATGGCCATGTCGGCAATGGTGAAGTCCGGCCCCGCCACGTACTCGCTGTGCGCCAGGCGCCGCTCGAGCACATCGAGCTGGCGCTTGACCTCCATGGCGAAGCGGTCGATCGCATATTCGATCTTCAGCGGCGCGTATGCGTAGAAGTGGCCGAATCCGCCGCCGAGATACGGCGCGCTGCCCACCTGCCAGAAGAGCCATGACAGGCACTCGGCGCGCCGCTCCGCCTGAGTCGGCAGGAACGCGCGGAATTTCTCCGCGAGGTAGATGAGAATCGCGCCCGACTCGAAGACCCGGATCGGCTGCGGCCCGCTGCGGTCGAGCAGCGCCGGAATCTTGGAGTTGGGATTGACCGCGACGAAACCGCTGCCGAACTGCTCACCGTCTGCGATCCGGATCAGCCATGCATCGTACTCGGCGCCCGCGTGCCCGAGCGCGAGCAGCTCTTCCAGCATGATGGTGACCTTCACGCCGTTCGGCGTGCCGAGGGAGTAAAGCTGCAACGGATGGCGCCCGACCGGCAGCTCCTTGTCGTGCGTCGGGCCGGCAATCGGGCGATTGATGCTCGCGAACTGCCCGCCGCTCGGCTTGTTCCAGGTCCAGACCTGCGGCGGCACGTACTCGGTAGCGGCCATTTTCACTCTCCGGAGCTCACGACAATTGCCGGCCTCGTCCGGGACAGCCCCGCGGTCGCCCGGGTGAGGCTTGCCCTTAAGATAACCCAATGGCGGACCGGGTGTCTCCGCAGCGCTGTCCTTTGCACTGGACCATGGTCCAGAGTATAGATCGACGGTCCGGCCCCGGAAGGAACACACCATGGAATCCATCGGCATCGGCGCGCTCGCCAAACGCGCGGGCGTGCGCATCGACACCGTCCGGTACTACGAGCGCAGCGGGCTGCTCTCCCCCCAGACTCGCCTCGAGTCCGGCTACCGTCGATATGGCAAGACAGAACTCGCGCGGCTGCGCTTCATCCGCCGCGCGCAGGCGCTCGGCTTCTCGCTGCGGGAAATCCGTGAACTGCTGGCGCTTTCGAAAGGACGGGACATGGCGCGGGTCAAGCGGATCGCCGAAGGCAAGCTCGCCGATGTCGAGCAGCGCATCGCGGCGCTGCAGCGCATGCGGGATGGATTGGCAACCCTGATCGATGCCTGCCCCGGCCACGGCGATCTCGCCGGCTGCCCCATCCTGGCGGCGCTCGGCGGCGAGGAATCCCCGGCGCAGAAGCCTCAGCCGGCGTGATGCCAGGCGCGCTGCGCACGCAGCAGAAAGATCACTCCGAGCACCAGGAACAGCGCGCTGGCAAGATAGTGAATCGTCCTGAGAGGCACTCTCCCGGAGAGAGTTTTGCCGAGAAAGACCGCCGGCGCGCACGCCAGCATCATCCCCGCCGTGGCACCGCCGATCACCGCGCTCAGGTTCGAGTAGGCGGCGGCCAGCACCGCGGTCGCGATCTGGGTCTTGTCGCCGATCTCGGCGATGGCGAGGCCGGCGAAGGCAGCCCAGAAGGCGCCACCGCGCGTTGCCGCGACGGAACTCAAATCGAGCTTCTCATTGCGCAGCTCCCAAAGGGCCATCACGATCAGGCTCGCTCCGACCAACAGGTTCAGGCGCACCGGGTTCAGGAAATGCCCGAGACGCTCGCCGACGAACGCCGCGATCACGTTGCTCAGGAGCGCGGCGCAGAACACCCCCGCCA
>JAJYTX010000209.1 GCA_021792815.1 Pseudomonadota bacterium | reverse complement strand
GGCCCACTTCTCCGCGTCCATGCCGTTGAGCTCCATGTGTCCGAGCTCGGTGTTGGGAAACAGACGTCCGTCGGTGAACAGCGCGGTGCCGATCCCGGTGCCGAAGGTGAGCATGATGACCGTGCCCTGCGCGCCACGGCCGGCGCCGAGCCGCATCTCGGCGAGTCCGGCGGCATCGGCGTCGTTGAGAAACAGCGCCGGCCGGTTGAGCGTGCGCCGCAGCAAAGTGGCGCCGTCCGCCCCGATCCAGGCATGGTCGACATTGGCGGCGGTGCGCGCCCGGCCGTGCTTGACCACGGCGGGAAACGCCAGGCCAATCCTGCCCGTCGCCTCGGGCAGTCGCGCGGCGAGCGCCGCGATCACCGGCAGCATCGCCTCCGGTGTGGCCGGCCGGGGGGTCGGGGCCGAGATCAGTTCACCCAGCAGTCGTCCCGCCGCGAGGTCCACCACCCCGGCCTTGATCGAGGACCCGCCGACGTCGATACCCAGGAGTTTTTCTGTCATGGCATGGATTTTCCAGTCCGGACCGTTGATACGCAACGCGAACGAGCGCCAGCCGCACTCGAGCACCGGACTGCCTGTCCGGCGCACGCCGCGGATGAGCACAGCGGTTTCAGGCTGCGCCAGCCGCGGCAGGCACTGCCGCCCGGGCCGTCATCGCCCGGACAATACCTGATCGTCCTTCAGACATTGAGCAGAAGATGCTCGCGCTCCCAGGAGCTGATGACCTGCAGAAACACCTCGTACTCGGCCTCCTTGACGATGGTGAACGCCGAGACGAACGGCTCACCGAGCAGCCGCACCAGCGGCGCGCTGCGCCGCAGTTCGCGCAGCGCCTCGTCGAGCGAGCGGGGCAGGCCGAAAGGCAGTTCGTGCGCGCTGCCGGTGATCGGATCGGAGGGCTGCAGGCCCTCGATCATGCCGAGATAACCGCAGGCGAGGGATGCGGCGAGCGCGATGTAGGGATTGGCGTCGGCGCCGCAGACACGATTCTCCACGCGCCGGTCCTCCGGTTCGGACATGGGCACGCGCAGGCCCGCGGTACGATTGTCGTAGCCCCAGTGTACGTTGATCGGCGCCGAAAGATAGCGCGTCAGGCGACGGTAGGAATTGACGTTGGCGCAGAACAGCGCCATGGCCGCCGGCAGGTATTTCTGCAGTCCGCCGATATGCGCGAAGAACAGCGCTGAAGGCGTGCCGTCGGCATGGCTGAAGACGTTGCGGCGCGTCTTGGCGTCCACGACGCTCTGGTGGATGTGCATGGCGCTGCCCGGCTCCTTGGCATGGGGCTTGGCCATGAAGGTGGCGTACATCCGGTGACGCAGCGCCGCCTCGCGCGCCGTGCGCTTGAACAGGAAGGCCTGATCCGCCAGATCCATCGGGTGGCCGTGGATCAGGTTGATCTCCATCTGCGCCGGACCATCCTCGTGGATCAGCGTGTCGATCTCGATGTCCTGATCCTCGCAGAACTGATAGATATCGTCGAACAGCGGATCGAACTCGTTGACCGCGGCGATGCTGTAGGACTGTCGGCCGGGCTCGGCGCGTCCGGAGCGGCCCACCGGAGGACGCAGCGGATAGTCGGCATCCTTGTTCTGCTCCACGAGGTAGAACTCGAGCTCAGGGGCCACCACCGGCTCCCAGCCCCGCTGCGCGTAGAGCTCGACGATGTTGCGCAGCACGTGGCGGGGCGCCATGGTGACGCGCCGGCCGTCGGCGTAAAAACAGTCGTGTATCACCTGGGCGGTGGGCTCGGCCGCCCAGGGGACGCGCCGCACGGTCTTCGCGTCGGCCTTGAGAATGATGTCGATTTCCGCCGGACTCATCGCCGCGCCGGTATCGGGCGGGTAATCGCCGGTGACCGTCTGCAGAAAGACGCTCTCCGGCAAACGCATGCCGCCATCCTCGGCGAACTTCTCCGCGGGCATGATCTTGCCGCGCGCGATCCCCGCCATGTCCGGGATGATGGCCTCGACCTCGGAAATGCTGTGGTCGCGGAAGAACTGTCGGATCTCGCTCACCATTCAGGAGCCTCCGGCGTTGTGCCGCGATCGCGCGCGGTCGCGGCACGCGGCACCGAATGCCGCAAACAGGGCGCGAGAAAACGGATTGCCCATGACCTTCCATTCCGGATGCCACTGCACCGCCAGCGCAAAGCTCACGGCCCTCTCCACCCGGAATGCCTCGATCAGGCCGTCCGGGGCCCGCGCCTCGACCGCCAGTCCCTGACCCAGCCGCTCGATACCCTGCCAGTGAAGCGAATTGACCCGGACCCGCCCGGTGTCCGCCAGCGCGCGCAGCAGCCCGCCGGGCTCGAGGACCACCTCGTGTGCCGGCCCATACTGCACCTCCAGCGGCTGACGGTCGTCGTCGCGATGGTCGAGATGGCCCGGAACCTCGTGCACCCGCTGGTGGAGACTGCCACCGAAGGCGACATTGACCTCCTGAAAGCCCCGGCAGATCCCCAGCACCGGCACGCCCTTCTCCACGGCCTTGCGGATGAGCGGCAGCGTCGTGGCATCGCGGGCCGGATCGTGCAGGGTGCCCGGAACGCTCGGCGGACCCGAATAGTGATAGGGCTCGACGTTGGACGGGCTGCCCGTGAACAGCAGACCGTCCAGCCGCTCGACCAGCTCGTCGAAGCGCAGCTCCTCGGCCATCGAGGGAATCAGCAGCGGCAGGGCATCCGCGGCATCGAGCAGCGCCCGCGCGTATTTCTCCGCCACCACGTGAAACGCATGCGCACCGATCATGCGGCGATCCGCGGGCAGTCCAATGAGGGGTCGCGCCGATGTCATGGAAGTGCGGGCTATTATAGGGCGATCCAGGCGCCTCCGATGGACCCCTGCGTGCCCGCACTGCCCGCCGCCCCTGCCCCTTCGTACTACGCCGCCTCGGCGCATCCGGCTCCCCGCCGGGAGCCCCTCAGCGGCTCGGTGAGCTGCGATGTGTGCGTCATCGGCGGCGGCATCGCCGGCTGCTCGGCGGCCCTGCACCTGGCCGAGCGGGGCTATTCGGTCGTGCTGCTCGAGCAGCATCGTATCGGCTGGGGCGCCTCGGGTCGCAGCGGCGGCCAGGTCATCCACGGCGTCGCCTGCGGCCAGGCCCGGCTGGAGCGGCTCATCGGCGATGCGGCCTCCCGCGCCATCTGGGACCTCTCGACGGAGGCGCTGGCCCTGACGAAGCAGCTGATTGCGCGCTACGGCATCGACTGTGACTGGGTCGATGGATACCTGCTCACGGCCATCCGGCCGCGGCACGAGCGGGAGCTTCACGAGGAGCTCGAGCGGCTGAGGACCCGTTTCGAGTATCGAAGCGTCCGATACCTGTCCCGGGACGAGGTGGGCGCGACGCTCGCCACGACGCGCTACATCGGCGCCCTGTACGACACCCACAGCGGACACCTTCACCCGCTCAATTACACGATGGGACTGGCCTCCGCGGCGCAGAGCCGGGGCGTGCGCATCCACGAGGAGACACGCGCTCTCGGATTCACCGCGGCCCACGTGCGCACGGCCCACGGCGAGGTCCGCGCGCGCCAGCTGGTGCTGTGCGGCAACGTCTACCTGGGGAGCACCGCGCCGACGCTCACGTCCAAGATCATGGCGGTCGGCACCCATATCGTGGCCACCGAGCCACTCGGCGAGCGTCGCGCCCGCAGCCTGATCGCCAACAATGCGGCGGTCAGCGACATGAACTGGGTGCTCGACTATTTCCGGCTTTCGGCCGATCACCGGCTGCTGTTCGGCGGTCGGGTGAGCTACTCGGGACACGGCGGGTCCGACGCCCGCCGGGCGACGCGGGCGCGGCTGCTGAGGGTGTTCCCGCAGCTCGCGGATGCGGACATCGAATACACCTGGGGCGGTTATGTCGACATCACGCTGAACCGCGCGCCGCACTTCGGGCGGCTGATGCCCAACGTGTACTTCCTGCAGGGCTTCTCCGGACATGGCATCGCCCTCGGCGGAATCGCCGGCAAGCTGGTCGCCGAAGCGATCGCCGGGGAAGCCGAGCGATTCGACGTATTCACCCGGATTCCGCACAGCGATTTTCCGGGCGGCGCGTTCGCCCGCCCGCTGCTGGTGCTCGCAATGCTCTACTACCGGCTGAGAGACCTGCTGTAGAGGCGGGAGCGGCCGGCGAGGAGCGCGTCGTCCGGCGCGATCCACCCGGCGTGCGCCTAGAGCAACTCGGCGATCTGCACGGCGTTGAGCGCCGCGCCTTTGAGCAGCTGATCGCCCGCCACGAACAGCGCGATCGACCGGCCACTCGGGTCGGAGATGTCGCTGCGGATGCGCCCGACCAGGACCGGATCGCCCCCCGTGGCATCCTTCGGCATCGGAAAATAGTTGCGTTCGGGATCATCGACCAGCCTCACGCCCGGCGCGGCCCCCACGATGTCGCGCACCTCGGCCGGAGTGATCGGCCGCTCGCACTCGAAATTGATCGCGATGGAGTGCGCGCGCAGCACCGGCACCCGCACGCAGGTCGCGGCGATGCGGATCGCGCCGTCGCCGAAGATCTTGTGCGTCTCGTGCACGACCTTCATTTCCTCTTCGTTGTAACCGTTCGCGGGGTCGATATTCGAGTTGTGGCTGAACAGATTGAACGCGTACGGGTGCGGCAGGACGGTGGGCAGGTAAGGGCGGTCCTCGAGGTACGCGCGGGTCGACTCGCGCAGTTCCTCCATGGCCGCCGCCCCGGCGCCCGAGGCGGCCTGGTAGGTGGAGACGATCATGCGCCGGATGGGATTGCGGCGGTGCACCGGCCACAGCGGCGTGATGGAGATGATGGTCGAGCAGTTGGGGTTGGCGATGATGCCCCTGTGGCCGCTGACCGTCTGCGGATTGATCTCCGGCACCACGAGCGGTACGGCCGGATCACGCCGGAAGGCCGAGGAGTTGTCGACCACGACCGCTCCCTGCTCGACAGCGAGCGGCGCGTAGCGCCTGGAGATGCCGCTGCCCGCCGAGAACAGCGCGATGTCCACCCCGTCGAAGCTGGCCTCCTTCAGCTCTTCCACGGGGAGCGCCTGGCCGCGGAAGGACAGCGTCCTGCCCGCCGAGCGCGCCGAGGCGAACAGCCGCAGCTTCGCGAGGGGAAAATTCCGCTGCTCGAGGCAGCGGATCAGTTCGACGCCGACGGCCCCGGTAGCGCCGACGACCGCGACGACCGGCGAGCCGCCGGCAGAACGACCAGATGACATGTGCGAGCTCCGATTCTCAGGCAGGGTTTCTCACGCAGAAACGACAGAGGCCCCGACGGCGGTGCCGGCGGGGCCTCTGGATGTTCGGACTTCCCGGGCGCTGCTCAGCGCGCGCAGTCCCCCAGAGCCCCGCTGGCGGGCTTCTTGAGGAGGATCGTGCGCTTTTTCGTCGGGAACATGGTGAGCACGAACCTACCGGAAGCGCCGCGGCCTGTAAAGGGGCAAATTCGAGGGGGGTTCGGTGGTTGCCGGTCCGGCGCCCCGAGACCGCATGCGTCAGCTCGGAGAATCAGCCGGTCTGGCCGGACCCGGCCGCGGCAGGTCCCGCGGCAGCGCGGGCCAGCGTCGTACCGTGACCGTGGTCGTGATCCGGCAGCGATGCCAGGTAGTCGGCCACCGCCCTGTCCTGCCTGACGTGCAGCGTCGTGCATATCGCATGCATGATCATGACATCGCGCATGTCGCTCCTGAACGAGTCGAGCTGCTTCCTGATGTACTCGGAGTGCTGGCCGGCCAGACGCGGGAAGTGCGCGTTGCCGAGGCCATTCGGACCGTGGCACGCTGCGCAGGCCGGCACACCCTCTGACGGGATGCCCTGGTGGTAGATCTGCTGCCCCTCGCGGATCCGC
>JAJYTX010000208.1 GCA_021792815.1 Pseudomonadota bacterium | reverse complement strand
TTCCGTGGAATTTCCCGCTGCTGATGGCGGCCCTGAAGCTCGCGCCCGTGCTCGCCACCGGCTGCACCAGTGTGCTCAAGCCCGCCGAGCAGACGCCGCTCAGCGCGTTGCGCCTGGGCGAGCTGATCCTCGAGGCCGGCTTTCCCCCGGGTGTGGTCAACATCCTGACCGGACTCGGAGAGAGCACCGGGGCGGCGCTGGTCGCCCATCCCGGCGTCGACAAGATCGCGTTCACCGGCTCGACCGAAGTCGGCAAAATCATCAACATCGCGGCCACCGCAACCCTGAAGCGCGTTTCGCTCGAGCTCGGCGGCAAATCGCCGGTGATCGTGCTGCCCGACGTCGATCCGCAGACCGTGGCGAGCGGCGCCGCCCAGGCGGTGTTCTTCAACTCCGGACAGGTCTGCGTGGCCGGCTCGCGCCTGTTCGTGCAGCGGCGGGTCTTCGACAAAGTCATCGAAGGGGTGAGCGACGCCGCGCGGTCGATCATCATCGGTCCGGGCCTCGACGAGCGCACCCAGATGGGTCCGCTGGTCTCGCAGGAGCAGCGCGATCGCGTGCTGGGCTATCTGCGGTCCGGACGCGAGCAAGGGGCCACCATCACGGCCGGCGGTGAGGCGCCGGCGCACAAAGGCTACTACGTCAAACCGACAGTGATCGTAGACGTCAAGCCCGACATGAGGATCGTACGCGAGGAGATCTTCGGTCCCGTGGTGGTCGCCCAGCGCTTCGACGACCTGAACGAAGTCGCGGCCTGGGCCAACGACACGCCCTATGGCCTGGCCGCCAGCATCTGGTCGAACGATCTGCGCGCGGTGCAGCGGCTGGTGCCGAAGATCAAGGCCGGCACCGTATGGGTGAACTGCCACGCCATGATCGACGCGGGCATGCCCTTCGGGGGTTACAAGCAATCCGGCATCGGCCGCGAGCAGGGCCGCGCCGGCATCGAGATGTACACCGAGCTGAAATCCGTGTGCATGGCGGTCTAGGGCCGCGAGGAATCCACATGACATCCGCAGAGCAGCAACGCCGCGCAATCCTGACCCGTCAACCCGACGGCAGCTACCGGCTGACCCTCGAGCGGGCGCCGGTACCCAGACCAGCCGGACATGAAGTGCTGGTACGCGTGCGCGCCACATCCCTCAACCGGCGCGACGTGTACGTGTTGCATGGACAATATCCGATGCCGCCGCGGCCGCTGGTGGTCCCGCTGTCGGACGGCGCAGGCGAGGTGGTCTCCGTCGGCCAGGACGTCACGCGCTTCAAGGCCGGCGACCGGGTCGCCGCCATTTTCTTCCAGCACTGGCTGCGGGGACGGTCGAATGGCGAGACCCTGTCCTCGGCGCTCGGCGGACAGCTCGACGGCATGCTGTCCGAATACGTCTGCCTGTCCGAGGAGGGGCTCGTCCGTGTTCCGGAGGGCTATTCGTACGAAGAGGCCGCGACCCTGCCCTGTGCGGCCGTCACCGCCTGGAACGGACTGGTCACCCGGGGCCGGATGCAGCCGGGCGACCATGTGTTGATCCTCGGCACCGGGGGCGTGTCGATCTTCGGCCTGCAGTTCGCGGCAGCCGCCGGCGCCCGTCCCATCGTCACCAGCTCCAGCGACGAGAAACTCGCGCACGCCAGGACGCTCGGAGCCGTCACGACGATCAATTACAGCAGGATACCGCAGTGGTCGGACACCGTGCGTGCCGCCACCGGTGGCGTCGGCGTGCATCAGGTCCTCGAGGTCGGCGGGACCGGCACCCTGGGGCAATCCCTGGCGAGCCTCGCCCCCAGCGGGCACATCGCGCTGATCGGGGGGCTTTCGGGATTCGGCGGCGACATCCCGGCGATGACCTTGGTGTATGGCAACGCCACCGCGAGCGGCATCTATGTCGGCTCGCGTGCGGATTTCGAGGCAATGATGGCGTTCATCGAGCAGCACCGGATCCGCCCGGTGATCGATCGCGTCTACGGGCTCGATGAGGTGAGCGCCGCGTATCAGCGTCTCGAGTCGGGACAACACCTCGGCAAGGTGCTCATCAGGCTGTGACGCTGCCCGCTGCGCGGGGGCCGCAGCCCGGTCCCTCCCCGGGCGGACGATCGGCGTGGCCGATGCACAAGCCGGCGCGCGGCTGCGCCGGGGTCAGCCGGGGCGGCCAACGCGGCCCGCCTCAGGAGAGCTGGCTGCTGATCTCGACGATCAACCCGCGCAGCCAGGTGTGCGCCGGATCGGGCTCGTGCCGGTGGTGCCACAGCAGCAGCTCATGCTGCAGAGGCGTCGGGAACGGCGTGGGGAAGGTTTTCACCGAGGCGACGGCCGGCGCCATCCGCAGCACCCGCTCCGGCATCGTCGCGACGTAAGAGGTGCCCGCCAGCACCAGCGGCAGGTGCAGCAGGCTGGGCACCGAGAGCTGCACGTTCAGGTCGATGTCGAACAGACGGCGAACCAGCTCCTCGGCGCCGACCGAATAGGCGTTCGGCGCGCCGAAGGCATGCGGCAGCGCGAAGAACTGCTCCGCCGTGAGGGTCTCGCCGATGGTCGGATGATGCGCGTCGACCGCGCAGATCCAGCGCACCGGCCGCAGACGCACCATGCGCAGCGAGTCCGGCCAGGCCCGGGCGGCATACAGCCTCAGGCTGTCGAGGCAGACGCCGAGATCGGCTTCCCCGTATTCGAGCCGCGTCAGGATGCTCTCGGAGATCAGCTGCACCCGGCAGGAGATGCCCGGCGCGTCCGCGGCGAGCCGTTTGATCAGCGCCGGCAGCAGATCCGGCAGCGCCTCCTCCGAGATGATGATGGTGAACTCACGACGGGCCGTGCCCGGATCGAACTGTGGTTGGGTGCCGAGAGTGGCCTGAATCCGCAGCAGCGCCTCGCGCACCGGCTCGACCAGCGACTGGCCGCGCGGCGTCAGCTCCAGGTTGCGACCGACGCGCACCAGCAGCGGGTCGTTGAAGTACTCGCGCAGCTTGTGCAGGGCGGCGCTCATGGCCGGCTGCGACACGTAGAGTCGCTCGGCGGCGCGGCTGATGTTTTTCTCGTGCAGCAGCGCATCGAGGGAAATCAGCAGATTGAGATCGAAACGCCGTAGCTCGAGCATGCGCCATTATAAGGGCGAGCGGCCCGCCGACCTACCGCCGGCCGGCCCTGGCGGAACGTCGGCGCCCGCGCCAGGGGCTTCAGCAGCCGGTCGCGGACGGGCCCTCCTGCCGTACGGGGCGGGCGCCGCACGCGGCCCGGCCGCGGTACTCCCGTGGAGTCATTCCAAAATGGGCGCGGAAGACGCGGCCGAAATGGGTCGCGCTGTTGAACCCGTGATCGAAGGCGATGGCGGTCACGGTGCGCCCGAGCTGGCTGTCGGCGAGCAGCGCCTGCGCGCAACCCTCCAGCCTGCGTCTGAGGATGTAGCGCGTCACCGTCTCTTCGCCGTCGGAAAACAGGTAATGCAGGTACCGTGTGGTGATGCGGCAGGCACGGGCGATCTGCGCCGGCGTCAGCTCGGAATCGTACAGATGCGCGTGGATGTAGTTGATGATGCGGATGCGATGGGCCGTGCCGCGCGGCGAACGCTCGGACAATGTCCTCGGCACGTGGGCGCAGGCGGCGCCGAGCAGATCGAGAACGGCGAGCGCGATCTGCTCGGCCGACTCTCCGTCGAGTGAATGGCGGCAGTCGAGCCAGTAACTGCGCAGCAGGCCGGACAGCAGCCCGGCCACGGCGCTGACGGAGCGGATCGCGACGGCGGCGAGGGACTCCGGGCAGGCGAGGTGGCGGCGCAGCTTCGCGGTCGGGATGCCCAGCACGAGCATCCGGCTGCCTTGCGGGCAGCTGAGCTCGTAATGGCGGGCGCCATCGCACAGGGCGAAATCGCCGCTGCGCAACAGCGCCTCGCGGCCGTCCTGCCGCACGATGCCTTCGCCCTCGAGCAGCAGATGCACGAAGAACCGCGGCGGGTGCATGCCGGCGCCCGCGGCCCGCACCTGCCTCGCCTGCGCCTCCGAATCGATCTCGGTCACCACCATATCGCCGAGTTCACTCCAGGCAGGCCCCTCCCGGGAAACGCGTTCGGGGCGCGGCGCGGGGTAATATCGCGGTGCGGGGCACCGATCCGCCGCGGCAGGGGCGCAGGAGTCGCTGTAGGCCATGTTTCCCCCTCTAGGCGCGCCTCGACGCGCATGGCACCTCGGTTTTTTATACGGAGACGCCGCTGCGTGAACAAGCCGGTGGCGGTTATAGGTGGTATTGCACGGCCCCGGGGTCACGGTGGCCCACCGCGGCGGCCACGGGCTTTCGCGGACGGCCTTGTGCGGTTTCACCATGGGTGGAACAGCGGTGGCACATCGGCGTTACACCTGTATCGGCGGTCGAGCCCGCACGCCGCACAGGGGCGGATAAGCCGCTGCGAGCGGGGCCGGCATTGCGACCTCGATGGGTGAACGATCTGGAGCACGAACGATGAACGCGGAAAATCTCGAGCAGCTGCTGCGCCGCAGCGGCAACCCGGTGCACATGCTGCGCAACTCGCAGATCGGCGCCTACGTATACCCGGTGGTGCCGTACGAATTCAGCAACTGGCGCAGCGAGCAGGTGGCCTGGCAGAAGACCGCCGTGCTCTACGATCAGTCGCATCACATGGCCGAGATCACCGTCAGGGGACCCGACGCGCTGAAGATGCTGTCGCGTCTGACCATCAACAGCTTCGACGGCTTCGTCCCGGGAAAGGCCAAGCAGATGGTCCCGTGCAGCCACGACGGCTACGTGATCGGGGACGGAATCCTGTTCTACCTGGACCAGGACGAGCTGCTGTTCGTCGGGCGGGCTCCCACGGTCAATTGGATCCAGTTCCACGCCGAGACCGGCGGCTACCATGTCGAGGTGATCCGCGACGACCGCTCGCCGTCCTATCCGCGCGGCAAGGCGGTTTTCCGCCGCCACTACCGCTTCCAGATCCAGGGACCGAACGCCATGCAGGTGCTGAACCGGCTCAATGGCGGACCGCTGCCGCAGATCAAGTTCTTCAACCTGGGCGTCATCGATATCAAGGGCCGCAAGGTGCGCTGCCTGCGCCACGGCATGGCCGGCGAGCCCGGGCTCGAGGTCTGGGGTCCGTATGCCGAGTACGACGAGATCCGCGAGGCAATCGTCGAGGCGGGCCGGGATTTCGGCCTGCTGCAGGTGGGCGCGCGCGCCTACTCGAGCAACACGCTCGAGTCCGGCTGGATCCCCTCGCCGCTGCCGGCGGTCTACACCGGCGAGCAGATGCGCCCGTACCGCGAATGGCTGCCCGCCAACGCCTACGAAGGCACCGGATCGATCGGCGGCAGCTTCGTGTCCGAGAACATCGAAGACTACTACCTCACCCCGTATGCGCTCGGCTACGGTCCGTTCATCAAGTTCGACCACGAGTTCATCGGCGCCGAGGCTCTGAAGCGACACGCCGCCGAACCGCAGCGCAGAAAGGTGACCTTCGCCTGGAACCCGGCGGATTTCATCAAGATCTACGCCTCGCTGCTCGAACCACAGGGCGAGAACTACAAGTTCTTCGACTTCCCCAACTGCAATTACGCCTCCGCGTCCTACGACAGGGTCATGGCCGGTGGCCGCACCGTGGGCTTTTCCATGTTCGGCGGCTACAGCTACAACGAGCGCACGGTGCTGTCACTCGGCGTGGTCGATCCCGAGGTGCAGATCGGAGACGTGTTGACGCTGGTGTGGGGCGAGGAGGACGGCGGCACGCGCAAGCCCACGGTCGAGCCCCACCGGCAACTCGACATCCGCGTGCAGGTGGCGCCGGCGCCGTTCTCCAAGGCGGCCCGCGAGGGCTATCACGACGGCTGGCGAACGCGCCAGAG
>JAJYTX010000207.1 GCA_021792815.1 Pseudomonadota bacterium | reverse complement strand
CGCCCTCGAGCGCCAGGCAGCGCGCCAGATGGAGCTCCGCGGCCTTGGCCGTGCAATACGCGGCGGCATTGGCCGAAGCGGCCAGCGCGTTCTTGCTGCCGACGAACACGATGCTGCCGGGAAGCTTCTGGCGCTGCAGGATGCGATACGCCGCGCGGCTGACCAGGAAATAGCCGGTCGCGAGCACCGCGATGTTCCGGTTCCACAGCGCGAGCTCGGTGTCCTCGAAGGCCGCCGCCGAGGCGATGCCCGCATTGGACACCAGGATGTCCAGTCCCCCGAACTGCAGCACCGCGCGATCGAGCGCCTCCTGCACGGCCCGCTCATCGGTGACATCGACAGGCACAACCGCGAGCGGATCGGATCCGAAGCGCCCCTGCAGCTGCCGCGCGGTCTCGGCGAGCGCCTGGCGATCGATATCGGCGAGCACCACGCACGCGCCTTCCGAGAGCAGCCGCACGGCCACCGCCCGGCCGATGCCGCCCGCCCCCCCGGTGACGAGCGCGACCCGCCCCGCCAGACTCTTCGGCTTCGGCATGCGTTGCAGCTTCGCCTCCTCGAGCAGCCAGTACTCGATGTCGAATGCTTCATGCTCGGGCAGACCGACGTATTCATCGACGCCGGAGGCGCCGCGCATCACGTTGATGGCATTGATGTAGAACTCGGCCGCGATGCGTGCGGTCGCCTTGTCGCGTGCAAAGGTGAGCATACCCACCCCGGGGATGAGGTAGACCACGGGGTTCGGGTCCCGCATGGCAGGACTCGAGGGCCGCCTGCAGCGCTCATAGTACTGCGTGTACTCGTGACGATACGCGGCGAGCGCCTCATCGAGGCTGCCGACGAGACCCGCCACGTCCGGCTTTGCCGGGTCAAACGCCAGCAC
Organism: Pseudomonadota bacterium; assembly: GCA_021792815.1. The sequence goes on along the minus strand of JAJYTX010000207.1, from coordinate 4,959 downwards.
CAGCGGGCGGATCTTGGTGCGCAGGAAGTGATCCGGGCAGGAAGTCCCGAGGTGCGCCAACTCCCGCAGCCGCGCACTGCACACGAATTCCAGCACCTCCGGGCTGTCGCCGAAATGTCCGACTTTCAGCTGCGCGGCGCTCACCCTGCCGCGCAGCTGCGGCGCGAGCGCTGCGATCACCTCGTGACGCTGCCGCTCATCGAGCGCGCGGCACAGCGGCCCGCCGAACGGCGCCGCGACGCGATGAGTGGCGAGCCACTCGGTCGCGCGGTGGATGATGCGCAGCGTGTTCTCATAACACGCCTTGGAGCTCTCTGCCCAGGTGAAAAGGCCATGCGCCTCGAGCACCACCCCCTTGAGGCGCGGCTGGGACCGCGCCAGCTCACCGAGCCGCAGCCCCAGGTCATATCCCGGACGCTGCCAGGGCAGCCAACCGATCTCGCCTGCGAAGATCTCTTCGGTCAGCTCCCGGCTGCGCCGGCTGGCCGCAATGGCGATCAGCGCGTCCGGGTGCATGTGATCGACGTGAGCGTAGGGGACATACGCGTGCAGCGGCGTATCGATGCTGGCCACGCGGGTATTGAGGTTGAAGGTGCAGTGCGGCAGATAGCCCACCATCTCGTCTTCATGCGCGAGCCCACGATAGCGTCCCTTCAGCGACTCGAGCTTTTCCAGATATAGTGTCGCGAAGCCATCGAGGGTCATGCTGCCGAGGTCCCCGCCCGAACCCTTGACCCAGAGCACCCGAGTGTCCCTGCCGGTCAAGGGATCCGGCATCACGATCTTGGCCGAGGTGTTGCCACCGCCGAAGTTGGTGATCCGCCTGTCCGATCCGAGAAGATTGGACCGATACAGCAGCAGCTGCTCCGGACCGAGACCTGAGGCGCGCGCATCATCCCAACGGCTCTCGAGCCCGGAAACCGCCGACGAGGACTGGGACACTGACTGCTGCATAAAGCTATTTCCTATGTCAATGGCGCAGCGCCGGGCCACACAGCCCGTCGACCGCTCCGGGAAAGAAACATCATCCAGCCGCTCCTCAGCGACGCCGTTCGCTCACCGCTCGACACACGAGTGCCATGATCTGACGGCATCGCCCGAGTCACTCCGCGCCGACCTGCTGCGCCTCGATCTCCCGCAGCGATTTGCCTTCGTTGCCCGGCGCGCCGAGAAACCCGATCAGACTGCTCAGCGCGACGAAACCGGTCAGGATCCAGGCGAGCCGGGTGAAGCCCGTGGCGGTGAGCACCGGCACGAAGAAACTCCATAATCCGAGACCGATCCGTACCACCGCGAACATCACTCCCTGCGCGGTGCTGCGCAACAGCGTCGGGAACAGCTCGGCGCTCCACAGCTGGAAGAACGACTGTTGCCCGAAGCCACCGCCGAACTGCAGCAGGAACTGATAGCCGAGCGCGACCGGGGTGGTGAGCGGGAATACCGCGAGCAGCACCATTCCGGCCACCTGCAACACTCCAGCCAGGCCCATCATCGTGCGCTGGCTGACCCGGTCGGAAAAGCGCATGAACACCAGGCTGATCGAGAGCATCGCCACCGTGAAGCCCCCGGCCTGCAGCGCGACGCTCGCCGCCTGGCTCTGGGCGCCCACGGTGCGCAGGATGTACGGGAAGAAAAATCCGTTGGTGCCGGCCCAGAGATTCCAGATGCCGTACATGCCGATCAGGAACAGCAGCGATTTCAGGCTGCGCGCATCGAACAACTGCCGCAGCCGCGTCCGTGAGCACGGGGAAGCCTGGTCCGCGGGCCCGACGCAGCGCCTTTGATCCGCGGCCTTGGCCTCGCGCCACAGCGCGGATTCCTTCATGCCGGAGCGCAGCACGGTGAGAACCACCGCAATCAGCGCCAGGTGCGCAAACACGATGCGCGCGCCGAGCACGCCGAGCGGCGCGAGCGCGAGCGACAGCAGCAGCACGACCACCGGTCCGAGATACCACAGCACCTGGGCGACCCCGCTGTGCTTGCCCCGCTCGTTCTGCGGCGCCAGCTCCGCGATCAGGGACCACGACGCCGGGATGTCCGCCCCCACCGCGAGACCGACCAGCACGAATCCCACGACGATCATCCAGGGGCGCACGGCAAAGACCAGCCACAGCATGCCGAAGGCATAGAAGAGCATGTCGTACTGGTAGATCTTCTTACGGCCGACCCGGTCGCAGAGCCACCCGCCGATGAGCGCGCCGATGCCGGCCGAAATCGCATTGGCGCTGAACGCGCCGATCAGTCCGACGAAGGTGGGGCTGAGGTGAAATGCCGACACCCACAGGGCGAGCGCCGCCGAACCGGCCACGATGGACCCGCCGTCGATATAGTTGGCGAGCCCCGCGAGGATGGTGTTTTTCCAGTCCTCGGCCGTCGCCACGCCGAGAGGCGCCGCCGCGCGCCGTTGATCGGCGTCCACTAACACACCCTCCCGAGCCGCGCCTGTCGCCCCGGCACGGATCCTCTGGCAACGCGCCGCAGCGTGTCGACGGTGCGGCTCACGCGGCGCACTCCCGCTGCTCCGCGGCCTCCCGCCAGCGCGCCTTGTACGGCGTCAGGTCGGCCTCGAGAGGCGCTATCCGCCGCAATGCCCCGGGCGGACGCACCGTCGGATCGAGCAGGCGCAGCGCCCCGTAAGGCACTGCGCTTTCCTCGTCGCCGTTCACCAGCACCTGCGCATCGGCTCGTAGCGCAGCCAGCGCCCTCACGAAGAGGTCCGTGCCGGCAAACCGGCCTTCGACGATCAGAGAGCCGCTCGAGCCGATCAGCTCCAGAGAGGTGTCCATCATCAGCGCCGCGTAGAGTCCGACGGCAGCCGCACGCGCCGCCGGATTGCGAGGCTCGTGCAGCCACCGTGCCCGAGACTGCCCATAGGGGCCCACGCCCGGCACCCAGCCCGGCAAGGCCATCGCACCGGTCTCGAGCACCTCGGGCAGGGCCTGCAGGGCTGCCTGTGCATCCGCAACCCCCAAGCCGCCGATCCGTTCCAGCTCCCGTCCGCCCATGAAGCGTGCCGACGGAATCGGACGGCCCTCGACATCCACGTTCACGAGGCAATCGCGCGATTCGGGCAGCGCGGCCCAATCGGCTGTGGCGGCCTGCGCCAACCGCATGGCGACGAACCAGGTGCCGGTCGAGATCACGGTGACTTCCGCAGCGGCGGTATCGGTGAAGCCGCGAGCCGCGAGCAACGCCGCATTGGAATCGTGGACACCGCAGTAAATGCTGACCTCGGCCGACAGCCCCGTGCGAAGCGCCCATTCATCGCTCAACGAGCCGAGCCGCTCGTCTGCGCGGCGCACGGGCGCGAGCCGGGCGAACCAGCCCCGCTCACGGGCGATGGCTGAAGGGCCGCGTTCGCCCGGTCGCCACAGATCCGTATGGCAGCCGAGGCTGCTCACCTCGCAGGCCGCCACGCCGCTGAGTCTCCACGCCCAATACTGCGGCCAGGTCACGATGCAGGCGTCCCCGGTGAGCAACCCGGGCTGCTCCTGCTCCAGGCGATACAGCTGCACACCCAGATTGAGGCCGTCCGGGAGCGCGGGCGAACCGGTGAGGACGAACGCGTCGCGCTGCGCATCGTAGGCGGCACGCACGTCCTGCGGAACAGGATCTTCGTAATCGGCCACCGGACAGGCGAGTCGCCCGGCGCGCAGCACCGCTGCGGCGGCGCCATGGGCCACCGGAACGATCGCCGAGACCGGACCGCGCCGGGCGAAGTGGCGCAGGATCTGCTCCACCCACCGCTCGATGCCCTCGGTATCGAGCGCCTGCCGCCCCCCGCTCTCGACGCGTGCATTGTATCGCTCGTGCTGCTCGATGACCCGTCCCTCCTCGGACCAGAGGCTGAGCTTCGCGAGCGTCTTGCCGACATCCAACACGATGACTCTGCCCGGCAGCATGGACTCGCATCACCTCCGGACCCGGGCAGAAACCCGCTCGAGCCGCACCGGACCGAGAAGGCCCGAGCTGCGCAGCGGCGCATCGGGTTCGTATGTCGGTATCGTCGTGAAGGTATATTTGCGGGCGACGTCCGGCTGCTGATCCCCGATCAGGCGATTCACCCACAGGTTGGTCACGGCGATCGAGAGGGTGTTCTGCCCCGGGTGGACGTACCGGGTGATGTCCAGGCGAAACGGCGGCGTCCACACGATGCCAGCCTCTCTGCCATTGACACGCACCTGCGCCAGCTCACGCACCTGGCCGAGATCGAGCACCACCCGGGCGCCCGGCGGCTGTTCCGGCAGCCGCCAGGTCCGGGTATACGTCGCCGTGCCGGAAAAGTACTTCACGCCCGTCAGCCTGCTGACGGACCACGACGCCAGATGCGGCATCACGATCGTCGCCGGCGCACCCCGTCCGGCCTGGAAGGCGAGCCGCCAGGGGCCGTGCAGCGTCATCAACCTGCGCACGCTCGCCCCCGGCAGGCGCACCGAGGCGGTCTTGGCCGGCTTGCGAAACACCACGAATGTCGAGCCGTACGGCCCGAGCCGCAGCGGGACCCGGGTACGGCCGTTCGCGATGCGGTAGCTGACCGGTTGGACTGCGCCCGTGACCGGATTCCACAGCTCTGGCGCATAACCGGTCACCCGGAAGCTTCCGGTCAGCCGGACGCGCCGATTCTGCCGGTTGCTCACGAAGAACAGTTCGCCTCGGTCGAGCACACGCCCTGTGGCGCGTACCCGCGTGTCGCCGCGAGCGCTCGAATCATCGAATTCAGGCTGCAGCCCGAGCGCCCGCAACGCATCGCGCAGCGATCCGCTGGTGAATATCCTGCCTCGGCCGAGCACGCGAACCGTCGCCGTGCCGGGCGGACCGAACAGCCGCTGCGCCAATGTCCGGAACTGCAGCGCGTCGTCCCGCAGGCTGGGTGTTCCCTCCGGCCGCCTGCCGACGACCGTCGCGCCCTCGCGCACCAGCGTATCGATGCGCCGCAGCACCCGGAGAGTCATCCAGCGG